>JANYFN010000260.1 GCA_025362675.1 Limisphaerales bacterium
CGCGCTTTCCTGAAGCGTTGAACGGCCAAACTGGGCGCGCACAAAAACTTGTTTCACTTCTGCAAACGGGCGATTTGCAAACGGCGGCGGGAGAAATTTACAATTCCCTCGAAGCCCCGGCGTTCGACAAGTTTCCGGTGCTGCAACTCTACAAAGATTTTCTGCGAGAACAGGGCGCGCTGATTTCACTGATGTCCGGCAGCGGTTCGACCACCTTTGCCATCGCGGAAAATTTAATTGCGGCGGATGTGTTGGCGGAAAAATTCAAATCGCAGTTCGGGGACAAATGCTGGCTAGCGACGGTCAGGATTTGAACTAGAGCAAGCTCAATTAACGGAGAAGAAAATCAGCGCGAACGCAATTCTCTTTGCTTCCGAAGATTCAAATTCATTTTTTAAACTTCTTCAAGGCAAGCGCAGTCATTTCTTTCGCCGCTGGAATGTTGCAACCCAGCGCGGCGAGCCAGTAAATTCCGCCCGCGATTCCCGCCGGCACAAAGACCGCGCCGAGTTTCAGCAGCAACGTCGCGTGACCAAGCTGTTGCTCCCAAAATTTCCAACCTGCCCAGGCAAATCCGCCGGCGAAGAGGGCCGCGATGATCAAAGGCATCAAGGTTGCGCGCAACGATTCCATTTCCAACTTGCCAAGTTTTTTTCGCAGCGTGAATAGCAGAAGCGCCATATTGATGAATGAGGTCAGCGTATTTGCGATGCCGGGTCCGCCTTCGCGCAAAGGAACCACGAGCAGGCAGGCGATTACAAAATTAGTAATCAGGCAAAGAATGCTGATTTTCATCGGCGTTCGGGTGTCTCCCAAAGCGTAAAAAGCGCGGGCCAGAATGTTCACCGTCGAAAACATGACGAGGCCGGGCGCTAGACATTGCAGGGCGTAGCTGACTTGGTGGGTGGAAATACTGGTGAACGCTCCACGCTCAAACAGCAGGCGGACAATCGGCTCTGCCAACGCGAGCAACAAGACCGAGGCGAGCAGGTTGAGAAAAATCAGCGACGCCAATCCGTGCCGCAACGTCGAACGAAATTCCGGGTAATTTTTATCCGCCGCCAATCCGGCGAGCGTTGGCAGCAAAAACGTCGCGAGCGAGATACCGAACATTCCCTGCGGTAATTCCATGAGACGCACGGCACCGTTGTAGGAGGAGACAATGCCGGTGCCAACCCAGAAGCCCAAAAAATAAACGAGCGCGACGTTGATTTGGAAAGCCGCCACGCCGATGGTGCCGGGAATCATTTGCCGCACGACGCGCCGCACCGTTGCCTCGCGCCACGGGGAAACCCAGCGATAACGCAAGCCATCGCGCCACAGTGTGGGGACTTGGAAGGCGGCTTGCGCGAGGCCGGCCACCAGCACGCCAAACGCGAGCGCAAAAATCTGCTCGGGCAGTTTTTGTTCGAGCGGCAGGCCGACTCCGAAGCGCGGCGCGAGAAAATATACCGACGAGATCATGACGATATTGAGCATGGTTGCGCCCATCGCCGGAATGAAAAAATGCCCGCGCGAATTGAGCATTCCCATCATCGCGGCGGCGAGGCAGACGAATAGCATGTAGGGAAACATCACGCGCAGGAGTTGCAGCATCAAAACGGTTTTTTGGGAAAACTGGCCGGGCGTCCAAAAATGAACGTGCTCAACCCCGGTGCGCTCACCCGACGAAACCAGCCCATTGGTTTGGGCCGAAATCACCTGTGTTGGCAGGGCAGTATCGGTCAGCGGCGAAGTTGCCAGGTGAGGCGTTCCAAAAGTCAGCGCCAGCGAAACGCACAGCATGACGACGGCGATGATGACGCTCGCGGCGACGACTAAACCGGAGATGACCGCGTTGGCCGCGCGCCACATTTCTTGTTCGCCTTGCGTCCGTTCCTTTTCCTTGAAGACCGGGATGAAAGCGGCTGTCAACGCGCCTTCGCCCAGCAATCGGCGGAACAGATTGGGGATGGTGAAAGCGATTTGAAAGGCGTCGTTCACCCAGCCTGTGCCCATGAAGCTCATGTAAACCATCTCGCGCACCATGCCGAGAATTCGGCTGGCGAGCGTGGCCACGGCCATCGCGCCGGAGGCTTTTAGCATTTTTGACACGCGCGGAGTCTCACGCAAAGTCGCAAAGTCGCAAAGTTAAATTGCTTGGCGTCCTGGCGCCTTTCCGTGAGGCCGTTTCTCGGTCAATTGGAAATTGGCATTTCGGCTCCGGCAATTTATTCTGCTGGCGTGAACATCATCGAAGAATTGCAGTGGCGCGGCCTGATTGCGGATTGCACCGATACGGCGGAACTGACCAAAAAAATTTCCGCGCCGATCACGCTTTACTGCGGCTTTGATCCCACGGCGGATTCGCTGCATGTCGGCAGCCTCGTGCCGTTGCTCGCGCTGCGACGCTTTCAAATTCTCGGCCATCATCCCATCGCCGTCGCGGGCGGCGCGACCGGTTCCATTGGTGATCCGAGTGGCAAAACGGCCGAGCGCCAGTTGCTCACGCAGGAAATTCTCGATCACAACATCGCCAGCGTGAAGGTGCAGCTCGCGAAGTTGCTCGATTTTGAAACGAAACAAA
This sequence comes from Limisphaerales bacterium, assembly GCA_025362675.1. Taxonomy (GTDB): domain Bacteria; phylum Verrucomicrobiota; class Verrucomicrobiia; order Limisphaerales; family UBA11358; genus UBA11358. The sequence continues at coordinate 2,567 of JANYFN010000260.1, forward strand.
ATCCCGCGCGGCTCATGGACAATGCGTCTTGGACGGCTGGTATTTCGTTTTTGGATTTTCTCCGCGACATCGGAAAACATTTTTCCGTCAACCAGATGGTGGCCAAGGAATCCGTCCGCGTCCGCATGGAAGACCGGGACGTTGGCATCAGTTTCACCGAGTTCAGCTACATGTTGTTGCAGGCTTTTGATTTCATGGTTCTCTGTCGTGACCAAAATTGCGAACTCCAAATCGGCGGCAGTGACCAATGGGGCAACATCACCGCCGGCATTGATCTGACGCGCAAAAAACTTGGCCGGCATGTGTTTGGATTGACGCTGCCGCTGATCATGAACACGGACGGCACCAAGTTCGGCAAAACTGCAGCGGGTGCCATCTGGCTCAG
>JANYFN010000274.1 GCA_025362675.1 Limisphaerales bacterium
GTGCGGACCCGTCAACGCTCCAAAACCGCCTTTCGCCCGAACGACAGCGGTTCGCACCGACCTTGGAACCTTCATAACCGCGCCCCGGTCTTTAACGCGCTGAAAGCGCAGTGACATGATAGCCCAAAGCAACGCCTTGTCCAAAGATGGAAAGATTGAGTGGATTGGGATCGACATCGACCTGACAGACCTTAACCGTGGGATAGAGTTCTGTCGTCGTCGTCTTCGGGAACTTGGAGCTCCTCCGGGTTCTGTATTGGAATATCACATCGGCGGGCAGAAGTTGTCGGTCCAGATTGATTAACTTCAACCTAGTAGTGCGACGCGGGACTGATTCCCGCAACGAAAAACGGCGACTTGTTTCCAAGTCGCCGTTTTGAATTTCGTTAGAGAATCAAATTCCCTTCGCCGTGATGTAGTTAACGAGGTCAACCACGCGGTTGCTGTAACCCCATTCGTTGTCATACCAGCTCACAATCTTGAAGAAACGTTTTTCGCCCTTCAAGTTGTTCTGCAAGGTCGCAAGGCTGTCATAGATCGAGCTGCGGTTGTCGTGGATGAAGTCGGTGGAAACTAATTCTTCATCGGTCACGCCGAGGATGCCTTTGAGATAGGTCTGGGAGGCATTCTTCAACGCGGCATCAATCTCTTCAATGCTCGTGTCGCGCGTGGTGCGGATAGTGAGATCTACCACGGAGACATCAGCGGTCGGCACGCGGAAGGCCATGCCGGTGAGCTTGCCTTTGGTGACGGGCAACACTTCGCCGACGGCTTTCGCCGCGCCAGTGGTGCTCGGAATGATGTTGATGCTCGCCGCACGGCCGCCGCGCCAATCTTTCTTGGAAGGGCCGTCCACAGTTTTCTGCGTGGCGGTCATCGCGTGAATCGTGGTCATCAAACCGGTTTCGATGCCGAAGCCGTCTTTGATCAACACGTGCACGAGGGGCGCGAGGCAGTTCGTGGTGCAGCTCGCATTGGAAATGATGTGGTGCGTGGCGGGTGCGTATTCACCTTCGTTGACGCCCATTACAATCGTCTTCACGTCGCCTTTGCCGGGCGCGGAGATGATGACTTTTTTCGCGCCGGCAGTGATGTGGGCTTTTGCCTTTTCACTGTCGGTGAAGAGGCCGGTGGATTCAATGACGATGTCCACGCCGAGCGCTTTCCACGGGAGCGTGGCCAAATCTTTCACGGCACCGATGCATTTGATCTTGTGGCCGTTGACGACGAGTATGTCGGCTTCTTCGAGCGCGGGGCTGCTCTTTTCGGTGGAGACCGCGTGCTTAAACTTGCCGTGGATGGAGTCATACTTCATCTGGTAAGCGAAGTATTCCGCATCCGGCGACATGTCCACGACGGCGACGACGTCAATTGATTTGCCCAGTAAACCCTGATCACAGAGTGCCTGGAAGACCATCCGGCCGATACGACCGAATCCGTTGATAGCTACTTTTACTGCCATAGTTTTTTATTTGTAAATGTTAACGAAATCGAATCTGCATTTTAGCAATGAACGGCGAAGGGTCAAATCCGAATTGAGACACCCGCTTGTCCGCCTCACAACTTTTATTGTCCGGCGGCAGACAAGCAGGGAATTACTTTCGAGGCGTTAGCTCAACGCGCGCGACCCGCTCAGGGCTTAAGTAATTTCTGGAATTCCGGCAAGGGACGCACGCGGTCAAAACGTGCGTCGGTGGGAAGCGCCGCGCGGAGATCGTGCACGGCGGGGTTCGTGGCGCGCTGCCGGGCGTTCTGCTCGAGCGCTGCTCCCAGATTTTTGAACGCCTCAGGATTATTGCCGAGCAACGATTGCAACGCCGCGAGATCGTAGCGCGCCTCGGGCTGGTCGGGTGATAGTTCCACGAGCTTGCGCAACGCAGTTTCGAGCTTGGGATAGTTGTTCATTTGCGCGAAATATTGCGCGATGGTCCCGGCTTCGTTGGCCTTGATTTCCGGACGCGCCAGCGCGAGGTCAAACAGTTCAATGGCGTGATTGGTTTGCTGGAGCGACATAAGGGTCGTCGCGCCGAGCGCCACCAAATTGGCTACGTTCGCGGGATTGGTCTGCGCGGTTTTTTCCATCGCTTCCAACTGGCCGACAGCCTGATTGCGCATGGCGAATTCACTTTTATACGCTTTCAGTTGATTCACCAGATTGACGACCTGTTCGTTATCAGGATCCAGTTTGCGGCAAGTTTCCGCGACGAGCACAGCGTCATCAAACCGCTGGAGCGGCAACAAGAAATTGATGTAGCGATACACGGCTTCCGGGCTATACGGACAGAACGTGAACGCCTGCTTGAAAGCGAAATCGGTTTCGCGAATGAGCGCATCCTGACCTTCCTTAGTTTTCTGCAAATACTCCGGCGGACAGCCGTTCGGATTTTGCGGGCTGCGCGCGAAGCAACGCCACAGATACATGCCTGCCTGTGAACTGCGGAGTTTGGAGAAGGCTTTTTGCGCATCATCATCGCGCACAAATGAACGCGCGCCGATGTAGCCTTTGTAGTTGTTGTGGATGTAGGTGCGCTCCACGAAATCGGCAATTTCCTTCACCGTCGTGTTGTAAGTGATCCAGTTGCCGCAGAGGCGGGTGGAATAATCGCTCCAGAATTTGTGATCCAAATTCATGATGTCCGTTGAGAGTTCGGACAACGGCTCGCGGTTGATCTTCATGATGATGCCGTGCGGCGACTCATAGGGATACATCCAGTCGAGCGGGAAACTTTCCTCGATGTAAAATGAGTTGGTCGGGTTCTGATCAAAGATAACTCGGCAGAGCAGACCGTTGATGTTCATCACGTCCACCTGGCCGGAGATTTGAATCTGCCCACTTTGGGTGCTGAGCTGTTTCCGGCGGGCATATTCCTGGAAGCACGCCTGTGAATCGGCAACGGAAGGAATATAAATTTCGCTCGGCGGATAGACGCCCTCGGCGCGGCGACGTTTTTCCACGTGCGATCCCCAAGCGAGGAACGGACGGTCGAGCACGTTGGAGAGCACCGTATTCACGACGCCATAGAGACCTTTGCTGGCGATGTCCTGACATTTTTCATTTTCCTGATCGGCCCAGTAGCGGTAATCAGGAGCGTCTTTGCTGACGCCTTTATCAATCGCGTTGCCGTTGGAAAGTCGCCAAGTGTGGACGCCAATGCTGAAAACATATTTAGAAAGTTCGCAGAAAAATGCCGGGTCAATCTGCTTCGAGCGATTATATTGCGAGCGCAGATAATCCAGATACGTGCCATCGGCCAGCGCATTTTGCGTGATGAGATAGCAGTCGCGACGGTCGAATTTCGTATCCTGCGCCGGCTTGCAGCGGTCAGGAATAAAACTATCGCAGAAGATTGAATAAGTCGGACAGAAACGGCCGGGATCCGTGCCGCCGAAGAGAATCGTGTTGCGATCCATTTCGGGATAAATCAGCTTGGCGTTCTTGGGGTCTTTCAACAACTCAGTGCGTTTGACGTTGTCGTAAGTCAGCTTGCCATCCGCGCCGAGGTAAGGCGGCGTGAACATGTCGTGGCCGAACCAGTAGCCATACCAGTGATTGCGCTGTTCGCATTTATACCAGTGCAACATCGCGGAGCAAATCGGGGTGATGGCCAACAAGGAGAGGAGAATCAAGACCGGGCCACGTTGACGATAGAACAACAAGGCGGCGATGAATATTACGGGCACCATCACCAGAATCAAATTGGCGAAAACCGGCAGCCCGTATTGATCCGGGTCAAAGGCCAGCGCGATGTGATGGGGCAATTGGGAGATGCTGATTTGACCGCCGGGACCATAAAAAAGTTTGCCTGTATCATCGAGCAAATTATACATCGCCAACACCAGCGCCACCGCGCCGCCGATCAAACACCAGCTCCGGAATTTTTCATAACTCGTGGCGATGAACGCCGCGAGAATCGTGATGCCGTAGCCGATGAGAATCGCAAAAAATGCGTGGGAGGCGGTAAAGAAAACCTTGTTCAATTCCGTGGTGGAGCGGTCGGGCGAAACGTTCAATACGAGCACCAGCAAGACCGACAGATGGAGAAAGATCGCGATGACGCCGAGAATCCAAGCGCGTTCGCGCTTGTGCATTTTCGCCAGCAGCAACACCGGTAGCAGGCCGATGAAGAGGAAGACCCAACTGAAGGATTCGGACAATCCTTTCAGCAGATACCACATCTGAAAGACGACGCGTGATGGTTCTTTGAACACATCCGTGCCTTCTCCCGTGCCGTATTGGCCGCGGCTCAATGCGTGGAAAAACCCTTCGACGGTGCGTGGGTAGCCCCATTGCATCGGCGGACAGGTCATGCAGGAAATCGGTTCGTAAAGATACACCAGCACCGCCGCCGCCCAGCAAAGGCCCATGATGACGACGGATTTCCATTCCTTACCAATTTCATTGTGCTTCAACCCCAACCAGCCGCAAGTGAGCAGGGAGCCAATACCGACGATGTGAAACAAGTTGTTTTCCGTATTCGTCATCGCGTTTAACGCCGGGATCGTTCCCTTGGTTTTGAAAAAAAGAATCACCAGATAAATCAAACTGTTCACCAAGAACATGTCGCGGCCAAGTCGCGGATAAACGAGCGTCACCAGAACTTCCACGCCCATCGCGCTCAACAGCAAACTTTGATGGATGGTCGCGCACAATCCATAAACAAACATCGCCGCGTAAAGATAACGCCGTTGATGCGGTGCATACATCCAGCGCATCAGCAGACAGGTCACAAACAACATCCACGGCACGCCGAAGACAGAGATGCGGTTGATGACGACGGATTCTTTCCAGAGAAAATGTCCGTAGCCGAGCAACATCGCCGCCACCACGCCGGACATGACGCAAATGATATTTTCCCACTGACGCGAAACGGATTTTAATTCCTCAATGCCTTCGATCAACATGCTACCACCGCGCGAAACCATCAATGCCAACAGACCGCAACCCATCGCCGAGGCGAAGGACTGGCCAACTTCCACGCGCCAGGCGACGTTGCCGAACGGCACGATGAAAGTCCAAAACCAGCTATAGACGGCCCAGAACGGATAGCCCGGCGGATGCGGGATGCCCGCGTAAAAAGATCCCGTGCACAACTCGCCAGAATCTTCCAGCGTCTGCTCCGGCGCGAGCGTGAACAAATAGACGATCCACACGGCGGCAAACGCAATGAACATCGCCAGCCAGTCGCAGCGGCGGAACATCGGCGCGACCTTCTCAAAGGCAGCGGATGGCTTCGGCTTCACCTCGTTCTTCGCATCTGGTTTCGGCACTTCAGCTTTGGGATTTTTTTGATTATTTTTCTTCGGATTTTCCATGTGTAAAAATTAGTGGGTCAAATTGGTTGACGGCGTAAAACCTATACTAGACTTGAAAACACTGTTGTTTGTCCAATCAAAAGTGACGTTATCCCAATGGTTCTGCGCGGAATGCGAGCCATCGGAGACGCTGTTGCTGCTGCTCCAAGCCAAGGTGGAAACCGCCGGCTGGTTTTCGCCGCCGTGATTGAATACCATTAGTGTCAGTAACGCGCAGGCCAGCGTCGGGGCCAGCGCACCCCAGAAAAGTTTGACCGAGGCGGGCGAAATGCTTTCTGACGGTTCGCAACAAGGTTTTGCGCCCGCGAAAACTTTATGTCTGAGCGAGGCCGAGGGGCGGCGCGGCGTCCACAAACGCATCTGATCCTCCGGTAAATTCGGTTCGTTCATAATTAAGTCCTTCCAATTTGGTTTTGATTTTTTGCAACCCGTAACGATAACGTCCGGCCACCGTGTTCGGCGACATTTCCAACAGCCCGCCGATTTGGTCAAACGTGTAGCCGTGCCATAATTTTAACACGATGACTTCGCGCTGCTCGACGGGGAGTTCCGCCAGGCAGCACATCGCGGCACGTTCAGCGGGAGTTTCCTCCGAAGATTTCTCGAACCAGCGCAGCGATTCCCATTCCCGTGTGAGCCGACGCCACAGTGAACGGCGATGATTCAGGGCGCGATTGCGGAAGCTCCGAACGCAATAATGTTCCGGTTGTTCCGGTGGAAAATCCATTTGCATCAACGCGATGAAGGTTTCCTGCAATACGTCCTCGGCCTCGCCGTGACCGAGACCAAGCGCGCGGCCATACAGGATTAATTCTGCGGCTTTCGCATCATAAAGCGCTTCACACCAATGTTCGTTTAGATCCACTTTCACCTGATAGACACCACACTACCGAAATTTGTATAAAAAAGTTTTGAAAAAAATTCGAAAGGGAATTTTTCCGGGCTTTGCCATTGCCGAAACTTTTTCCGGCCATAAACTTTCCCTATGCCGAATGATGAAAAACCCAGCGAAACTCCGACCGCCGCCACGCCGATTGTGGCCGCACCGGTTTCCGAGCCGATTGCTCATCCGCGCGATCCGCTGCATGGCGTCACGCTGGAAAAAATTGTGAATGATCTCGTCCAGCGGCACGGCTGGAACGAAATGGCGCGGCGGATTCCCGTGCGCTGTTTTCAATTCAACCCGACGACGAAATCGAGTTTGACTTTTTTGCGCAAGACGCCGTGGGCACGCAAGCGCGTGGAGGATTGGTTCATCCGCGAACTCTGAACGCTTGACGCATGGGAAATCCTAATCGCATTCCGACGGATGGCGGGCAAAGTTTTGGCCACAATCCGTTCACGGATTTGTCCAGCGACGGTTTGCCCACGAACGCAGCGAACCCGCCAGCCACTCGTCCGGCTTCAATGGAAATCAAGGTCGTGAAGAAAAATCGCGGGCGCGTGGATATCTTTCGAATGAAGGCCGGGCGCGGCGGCAAAACGGTGACGGTGGTGAAAAATTTTGTGGGCATCGGCTTGCCGGAAAAGGAACAGTTGGCCAAGGCCATGCAACGCGCCTGTGGTTCCGGCGGCACGGTGAAAGACGGGCAGATTGAAATTCAGGGCGATAAGCGCGACGAGGTCGCGCGGATTTTGACGGCGGCAAATTTTCGTCCGGTGTTTGCGGGCGGCTGAACCGTTCTTCGCCACCGACCGACGCGAGGTTGTCAGCCCCGACCCGAATCGTTATCGTCGGTTCATGAACGTTCACCACCTCGAACTCTTTTATTATGTCGCCAAACACGGCGGCATCATGCCGGCGGTGCGGAACATTCCCTACGGCATCCAGCAGCCGGCGGTGAGCGCGCAGGTGGCGCAGCTTGAAGAATTTCTGGGCGCGACGCTGTTTCAGCGCCGCCCGTTTCAACTCACCCCGGCGGGCGAAAAATTATTTCAATTCATTGAACCATTTTTTACGAACCTCGACAAAATCGCGGATGAGTTGCAAGGCGGACAATTGCGGCAGTTGCGGATCGGCGCTTCGACGGTGGTGCTGCGCGATCATGTGCCGATGTTGTTGAAGGGCGTGCAAAAAAACTTTCCGGGCGTGCGCGTGTTTCTACGCGAAGGTTACGCCGCACGGCTCAGCGAATTGTTGGCGCGCGACGAAGTGGATGTGGTCATCACGCTCGTGGACGAAAAACCGCCGGCAGGATTTCAATCCGAAGTTTTGTTGGAACTGCCGATGGTGCTACTGGTAGAAAAAAATTCCAAAATCACATCCGCCGAAGAACTGTGGGAGCGTGATAAAATTACCGAGCCGTTGATCTGCCTGCCGGCGCACGAAACGCTCACGAAAAATTTTCAGGCACAACTGGTCAAGCTGGGCGTGGCATGGTTCCCCGCGATCGAGGCCAGCTCGGTGGACTTGATCGAGACGTATGTGGTGAGCGGATTAGGAATCGGACTTTCGGTGACCGTGCCAAAAAATAAATTGCCGGTGAATGTGCGTTCGCTCGCGTTGAAAAACTTTCCACCCGTGCGCATCGGGGTGATGTGGAAGGGGAAAAAATTGCCGGTGGTAGGTATTTTTTTGGACATGGCAAGACAGCGGGCGCGTGAATTAAAGTGAGTTTTCGCCTTATTTCAGGACACTTTTAGCTGTTTTAGGTGTTTTTTTTGACTTGGCCCGGCAACTGCTAAACTTTTCTCGTCAAAACATGAATTGCAGCTTGCTAACAAAAACAACAACGGTATAACAAAACGCGCATGGCTTTAACTTTGCCATTTCTTAACGGGGCGACTCGAAAAAAACGTTCGCAAATCATCGCGGTGGATCTGGGCAGCCGGACCACCAAGGCGGTGCTGTTTGAACGCCGGGGCGATACCCTCGCGCTGACTCGCTACGCATTACTAGATGCGCCGGTCGCGGATAAAAAACTTTCTGTGGAACAACTCGCCGAACATCTGCGGGCCATTTCTAACGCTTTGGGCAATCCCACGAAATATGTGGCGCTCTCTGTTGGCGTCAATGATGCGCTCGTCAAGTTGGTGGACTTCCCCCAGATTCCGGTGAATGAAATGCGGCAGGTTCTGAAGATGAACCATAAAAACTATTTGCAGCAAGATTTGCCGAATCATCTTTTTGATTGCTTCATTCTCCCACCGCGCGTCCGCACGGAGAATGAGAAAAAAAACGACCGTCCGGCTACGCTCAATTCAAAAATGAAAGTGCTCGTGACGGCGGCGAAGCAGCAATTGGTCGCCGATTACGCGCAGGCCGCGAGCCTCGCGGGCCTGACTTTGGAAGCGTTGATTCCCGGGGTAATTGGTCCGATCAACTCCTTCGAACAAGCCTTGCCGGAAATTTACGGAAAAGAAACCGTGGCGTTGGTGGACATCGGTTTCAAACAAACCTCCGTCTGCGTCTTGGATCGCGGCGAACTGACTTTGAACCGCTTGGTGAATATTGGCGGGGATCACTTGACGGTCGGCTTGGCCGACCAAATGAATATCAGTTACGCCGAAGCGGAAGGCATCAAAGTGGGCATGGCTCCGGAAGTCGAGACGGCCATGCAGATGCAGGTGATTCCACTCGGCCGCGAAATCCGCGCATCTCTCGATTTCTTTGAACATCAGCACGACCGTCCGGTTTCAGCGGTTTACCTAAGCGGCGGTTCCGGTCGTTCGGAATTAGTCCAACAATTACTCCATTCAGAATTGACGACGGAATGTAAAAATTGGAGTCCAACCGGCTTTCTGCAACTGGCATTGCCGGGGCAGCAAGCGGTGGACATTGAACATATTGGATCGCAATTGACGGTGGCCATCGGCACCGGGCTGGCGGCTTTTTAATTATGCCCATCAAACTCAATTTGTTGGCGGAGGCGCAAGCGCAGGAAGAAATGCGCCGGAAAGATCCGGTCAAATTCGCCACCTTCGTCGGCGCCTTGGCGGTGGTCATCTCGCTCGTCTGGTTCAGCGCCTCTTTTGCCACCTTAAAAATGACGGAGAACAAGCTCAACGACGTTAAAGCAAAAATTGCCACCCACACGAATGATTTTGCACTGGTGGTGCTGAACCGGAATAAAATCGCTGATTGTCAAAAGCGCCAGGACGAGTTGGATAAATTGAATGAGGCGCGCCAGCTTCAGGGGCCTTTGCTAGATGCTTTACAACAAATTTACGTTCCTAACGTCGCGATCATCCGCACGCGGTTGGATCAGACCTTCAGCTTCAAAGAAGGAGTGCAGACAAAGGCCGGTCGCACACCCGCCAGCGCTATTGAAAAGACTGTGCTGACAATTGACGCCAAGGATTTCAGCGCAAATCCGGGTGATCAAATCAACCGTTTCAAAGATAGCTTTACCAAATCAGCATACTTTAAAACCGTTTTGGAAACCAACGGCGTTCGGTTGGCGGGTTCGCCTTCCGCAGCTCAAACCGGCATTGATGGAAAACTTTTCGTGCAGTTCACCTTGGAATGCCGTTATCCCGAAAAAACCCGATGAACCGTCTTTCTCCAGCTAAACGAAACCAGTTGATCATGGTGGTTCTCGCCACAACGGCGGTGATTGCCATGGTGTTCATGTTTTTGATCAGCCCTGAAAAAAAACAGATCGAACGGCTGAGCAACGATATCGTGAAACAGCACAAGCAGCTTGATGAAATGAATGAGACCATCAAAAAAGCGGGTGAAATGGCGGCAGCCTATGCTGCGGTTTCTAACCAGTTGGCCCTCGCCGAAACAGATGTCGCTGCCGGGGACATTTATGCGTGGACTTATGACACGATCCGCCGCTTCAAGGCCTCCTATCATTTAGATATTCCTAGCATGGGCCAACCCAGTGCCAGCGACGTGGACTTGTTGCCGGGAATATCCTATCGTCAGGTGAAACTTAGCTTGAACGGCACCGGCTATTTTCATGACCTCGGAAAATTTATCGCCGATTTCGAAAATACGTTTCCGCACATGCGCTTGGTAAATCTGGGACTGGATCCGTCACCGGCCGCGAACGCACCGGAGCGGCTGGCCTTTCATTTTGATGTGATCGCACTGGTCAAACCGAACAACTGACGATTTGTGAAAAATACTTTTTCAACTTTGCTGGCCGGATTATTCATATCGTCAATCGGGATGGGAGCTTGGGCCGACACGGCCAAAACCACGCCGCCCGCCAAACCTACGCCCGCACGGTCCACCTTCACGATGCCGAAACAAATTTCGGAAGGCCGCGATCCCTTCTACCCAGAATCTACCCGCGTGTTTCAAGCCGTCATGCTGGAATCTCCCAACCGCAGCAAGATAGAAGTGAGTTCACTCTCAGTGAAGGGCTATTATCGCGATGCCAAGGGCGCTTATGTGATCATCAACAATCACACTTTCACCGTGGGCGATGAAGGCGATGTGCTGACAACGGGCGGACGCATCCATCTGAAATGCGTGGATGTCCTAGCCAATGCTGTGGTCATTGAATTCAACGGTTCCATGCACCAACTCCCGATCAACCCGCCCAAACAATAATTTTTGCCGGAAAAATACACCACTGATAATAACGAGCTATGAAAACCAAAGCCTCCATCCTCCTGCTCGCCAGCCTGCTGGCCGCGCAGGCGCAAACGAATCCGCCCGCCGACATTTCTGCTCCGGCACCGGTGGTGATCGCCAGCACCAACCCGGAACCCGTTAGCACGCCGGTGCCCACGCCAGCCGTGTCCACGAACGATAACTCCTCTGCGGCGGCAGGAACTGGCGTGTCCGAGATCAGCCAGATTTCATTCACCGAAATCTTACTCACCTCGGCGATTGAAAATTTAGCCCGCCGGGCCAAGATCAACTACATGCTGGATCCGAAAATCGGCTACGGCCAACCCGACGCCTCGGGACAAATCAAAGTGGAACCAACATTATCAATCCGCTGGGAAAATATTTCCGCTGAAAAAGCCCTGCTCGCCTTGCTCGATAACTACAGCCTGCAGCTCGTCCGCAACCGCGATACTGAAATTGACCGCATCACCATTAAGGATCCGGCCGCGCCGCCGCCGCTCATCACCCGCGTGATTCAGCTAAAATACGCCAGCGTTTCCAACATTATCGAAGCCGCCCAATCGACGTTGACCGATAAGCGCAGCAAAGTCATCACCGATCCGCGCACGAGTCAGTTGGTGGTGGTCGCGACCGATCCCGAACAAATCTCTTTGGATGTGCTCATTGAAAGACTTGATACCCCGACCAAACAAGTGCTGATTGAAACCCGGCTCGTAGAGATTTCCAGCAGTCCGAGTAGCAAGAAAGGCATTGACTGGGCGGGCACATTGGACGCCCAACAATTTCACTTCGGCAACAGTGCTGTGGGCGGCGTTGTCAACAAACCAGGATTGTTACTAGATACTGCTAAAGGCTTGAATCCCGCCACCGCCTTTTTGGACGCAGATGGGGTAAGTGCCGTCCTGTCGTTTTTAAATAAATCATCCGACGCCCAAGTCGTGTCCACCCCACGCATCGTCACCTTGGACAACCAGATGGCGACCATCTCCGTAACCCGTGGCTTCCCAGTATTCAACGTCAGTGCCGGCACCGCAAACACCGCCGGTGGTTCATCCGTCACTTATTCCAACGTCGGCACCATATTGGAAGTCACTCCACGCATTTCTGCCGGTAATAAAATCTGGCTTAAAGTCCGCCCGGAAGTATCTAGCTTTTTCGGAACCAAAAGCACGACCGTGGGTGGCCAGGTGTTCCAAGCCGATTTATTTGACAACCGTCATTTTGACACCCAAGTTTTGATTCCAAACTCCCACACGCTCGTCCTTGGCGGCCTCGTCAAAGACAGTCCAAACACAACCAAAAATAAAGTCCCGATTTTGGGTGATATTCCCATGCTTGGCTATGCATTCCGCTCGGAAAGCAAATCCATGGACAAACAAAACCTGCTCATTTTTATTACGCCCACCATCATTCAAGATACGGATTTCCACCCGACCACGACCCGGTTCTTGGAAGCGCAGCCGGTCAAAAACAAACAGTTTTTGAATCCAGATTCGGCTTGGGACGGCACGCGGTCAGCCACTCAACCCAAATCCAAAAAAGATCCGCAAGTCATCCTCAACGACGACGTAGTTCAGTAATCTAAAAATTTCTATCACCACGGCGCGCTGTTCGCAGCGCGCCGTTTTTTTATTTTTCTTCCGCCACGCGGCGCAGATATTCAAACGAAAAAGTTCCGGTCGTATGCCCATCCGCCCAGACGGGTTGAATCGCATAACCGCCGACCATCAGAAAACGCACCATTTGAAACGCCGTCGCCGAATACGGTTGCGCGGGATTTTTGTAAAGGTTCCCCATGATATCCG
>JANYFN010000012.1 GCA_025362675.1 Limisphaerales bacterium
GGAGAAACTTTTCGGCCGGGCAACTCGCCGCCTTCGCCGGGCTTCGCGCCTTGGGCGAGCTTGATCTGAATTTCCTTCGCGTTGACGAGGTAATGGCTCGTGACGCCGAAACGTCCGCTGGCGACCTGCTTGATCGCAGAGTTTTTTGAATCGCCATTTGCTTCCAAATTATAACGCGCCGGATCCTCGCCGCCTTCGCCAGTGTTGCTACGGCCACCGATACGGTTCATCGCAATGGCGAGCGTCTCGTGCGCCTCTTTGGAAATGGAGCCGTAACTCATAGCGCCCGTCTTGAAACGCTTCACGAGTTCGTCCACCGATTCCACCTGATCGAGCGGAATCGCGGTTTCAGTAAATTTAAAATCGAGCAAGCCGCGCAACGTGCATAGCGTCGTCGCCCGGTTATTGAGCAATTCGGCGTATTCGCGATACGTTTTCTCGTCGTTGTTGCGGCACGCTTTTTGCAGTTTGTGAATCGTCTGCGGATTGAACAGATGCTGTTCGCCGCCGTCGCGCCATTGATATTGGCCGCCGGCTTCGAGTTCGGGATTCACTGCCACGGGCGGAAACGCGCGCCGATGACGGGCCGCCGCTTCCTCCGCGATCACGTCGAGGCCAATGCCCTGGATGCGCGAAGGCGTCCACGTAAAATAACGATCTACCACGTCACTGTTGAGGCCGACGGCCTCAAAGATTTGCGCGCCCCGATAACTTTGCACCGTCGAGATGCCCATTTTCGCCATGGTTTTCACCACGCCTTTGATGGCGGCCTTGACGTATTTTTTCACCGCCGACTTGTGGTCGGTGTTCAGTAGCAATTTTTCGTGGATGAGATCATCAATCGTCTCGTAAGCGAGATAAGGATTGATAGCGCTGCAACCGTAACCAATCAGCAGCGCGAAATGATGGACCTCGCGCGGTTCGCCGGATTCGAGGACGAGACCAACTTTGCCGCGCGTGCCGCTGCGAATAAGATGATGATGCAGGCCCGCGGTCGCCAGCAGCGCAGGGATAGGCGCGAGTTCCGGGGAAACTCCGCGATCCGACAAAATCAAAATATTGATACCTTGCTTGATGGCTGAATCGGCAGCGGTGAAAAGATCATTCAAGGCCGCTTCCAAACCTTTCACGCCGTCAGCGGCCTTGAACAAAATGTGGAGCGTCTCGGATTTGAAACCGGGCTGGTTGATGAAACGCAGTTTGTCCAACTGTTCATTGGTCAAAATCGGTTGCTCCAGTTTGATGAGCGCGCAGCTTTGCGGCGTGGGCTTGAGCAGGTTACCGCGCGAACCGAGCATCGTGCCGGTCGCGGTGACAATTTCCTCGCGGATCGGATCAATCGGCGGATTCGTGACCTGCGCGAACAACTGCTTGAAATAATTGTAGAGCAGTTGCGGCTTTTGCGATAACACGGCGAGCGGCGTGTCCGTGCCCATGGAGCCGAGCGGCTGCACACCATCGTTCGCCATCGGGCCGACGATGAAACGCAAATCCTCGAACGTGTAACCGAACGACTGCTGCTGCTGCAAAACTTTCCGGTGCGACGGCTCGGTGTGCTGCGACGGCTCCGGTAAATTTTCGAGCAAGACGTGATGCTTGTCCAACCACTCCTGATACGGCTGCGCGGAGGCGTATTTATTTTTTAATTCTTCATCCGCTATGATACGGCCCTGCTCGGTGTCCACGAGGAACATCCGGCCCGGTTGCAACCGGCCTTTGCGCTCGATGCGTTCCGGCGCAATCGGCAACACACCCGCTTCCGACGCCATGATGACCATGTCGTCTTTCGTGACGTAAAAACGCGAGGGGCGAAGTCCATTGCGGTCAAGGCACGCGGCAATCATTTTTCCATCCGTGAATGCCATCGAAGCCGGGCCGTCCCACGGTTCGATGAGGCAGGAATGGTATTCGTAAAATGCGCGCCGTGCCGGGTCCATGCTCTCGTGATTTTCCCACGGTTCAGGAATCATCATCATCATCGCGTGCGGCAGTTCGCGACCCGCCAGCGTGAGCAGTTCCACGCAGTTATCAAACTGAGCAGAATCGCTGTTATCTTCGTTGATTACGGGAATAACTTTCTTGATGTCTTTACCGAACAGGTCGGAAATAAAGTTCGCCTGCCCCGCCCGCATCCAGTTCACATTGCCGCGCAAAGTATTGATCTCACCGTTGTGGGCGATGTAGCGATTTGGATGCGCACGATCCCAACTCGGGAACGTGTTCGTGGAAAAACGTGAATGCACCAAGGCCAAGGCCGTCGTGAACGCTGGGTCACGCAAATCGGCGTAATACGCCCCGACCTGCTCCGGCATCAACATGCCTTTATAGACAATCGTGCGGGCCGACAAGCTGGAAACGTAAAACCATTTGCCGCCATCGATTTTATTCCCGTAGCGGATGCGTTGCTCCGCAACTTTGCGGATCACATACAGCTTGCGCTCAAATGCGGCGTCGTCTTTGATGTTTGCGCTCTTGGCGATAAATACCTGCGCCATGTGCGGCTCGGCGGCGACGGCGGATTTACCAAGCGCCGAATTGTCCGTTGGCACATTGCGCCAGCCGAGTGACATCTGGCCTTCCGCCGAAATAATTTTTTCGACCTCGCGTTTCACGACATCGCGTTCGATCGGACTTTTCGGAAGAAAAATCATCCCCACGCCATATTCACCGAACGCAGGCAGTTTAAATCCGAGCTTCGCGGTTTGAGTGACAAAAAAATCGTGGGGCACTTGCAGCAGAATGCCCGCGCCATCGCCGGTGTTATGCTCGTGACCGACCGCACCGCGATGATCCAGATTCACCAAAATTTGCAAGGCGTCGGTGACGGTCTGGTGGGATTTTTTGCCCTTGATGTTGACGACAAAACCGAGGCCGCACGCATCGTGTTCAAATTGCGGATCGTAGAGACCTTGCTTTAAGGGCAGGCCAGCGGGCGCACTGCTAGGTGCGGGTGTGGACACATTTGCGTTCTGCATTTTTTGGGAAGGCACACGGGATGTGTGTGCTTTCATTATTTTTTGCAAAAAATCATTGTCCGCGCAATGATTTGTTTTGAAAAAAATAGGTGTCAGCCGAGTGAAACACTTTAAGGCGGCGGCGGCGGTTTCTGTAAGGCGTTCAGATGGGTGCTCGCATCCCGCCATTTGGCCGATTGCGGCGGCACATTCGTGAGACAATTTTCATAGAATTTTATCGCCGTCGCTGGGTCATGCCGTGCTTCGGCAATCTGGGCTAGCCCGTATTGAATACTAAACTGATCCGTCGTCGTCGTTTCCAATGCCTGATACGCCGCTTCCGCTGCCGCCAAATCATTGGCCTGCAACAGCGCGATGGCTCGATTCAGCTGGATCGCCGGCAAGTTGGTTAGCGCGATAGCGTGGTCAAGGATGGGGATCGCCTCGGCGGCCCGTTGCAACTGCACCAGCACGGCGGCCTTGTTATTCAACGCGGCAATATTGTCTGAATCCTTGGCCAACATCCGGTCGAGCAGTCCCAACGCGTTGGTGGGAGAACCGAAGGCGAGGTAAGTCTTGAACACCGTTTCCCAAACTGTCGGGTCCGCCGAATTTTTTTCGAGAACACTTTCCAGCACGCGGCTGGCTTCGGGCGCATTCGTCAATGCCAGCCACGATTTGGCTTCGAGCACCGAGAGTTCCACGCCAAGGGCGCGACCGGCGGGCGAATTCGTTTCAAAACGGCGCAGTTGTTTTACTAATTCGATAGCTTTGTCTTCGAATCCGAGGCGGGCATAAATTTTAGCCATGGCGAGTTCGGGCACTCCGGATTCCGGGGCGAGGATCCGGGCGCGATCAAACTGTTGCAATGCCTGACGTGGCCAGCCCACATTGAAACACGCCTCGCCGAGCAGCACGCACACGGACGGCTCATCAAACGTGCCGAAGCCTTCGATAATTCGCGCGAGCTGCTGGATTCCTGAAACGGATTTTGTGAGCGTCGCCGTGCCGGATAAATCCAAGCTCTTGCCCTCCAGCAAATTGGAATTGCAAAAGAGATTTGCGGATACCGCCGGGTTGTCGGGGTTCAATAATTTAGCCTGTTCAAAACGGTGTTTCGCCTCCGTGAGTTTGCCATTGCGTTGAAGTTCCACGCCCCAGTTGTTGAGGGAAATAGAATACCAGCGGGTCAGTTGACGGGCAGCGTCCGGCACCACGGGCGAAAGCGCCAGCCGATGCGGAAAACTTTTCTCCGCCCTCGGAAGGATACGACTGATGGTGGCTAAATTATTTTCCCAGGCCGTCTGCCAAAATTGTTCATTGGCGGCGATTTGTGGCTCTGTCAATTTAGGCACCGCAAAAGCCTCGACGGAAAAGTTTTTTAATTCATGCACCGCGCCTTGTGGTTGCGGATAAAATTGTTCAAACAGAAAATGCCCAGGCTCGGGAAGCAGATAATAAATCCGCCGGGTGCGAGCGAGCTGGTTTAATAACTCGCTCGTTTGGGTTGGGTTTAATTCACCGGCACTCTTCGCGACGGCAAGATTCATATTTGTGCCGACCATTAAATCAATCCCCATGGCAGCGCGATATTTGCCGTTTGAAATCTGCTGCAATTCTAACGTCAGCCAGTGGCCCTGATCGGGGTGATGAATCAGGGAGGATTTCACCGCCATCAATAGCGTCACGTCGTCGCTCAAAAGAATTCCATCGCCGTTTGGTAGTGAGCTTGTGATAAGGTCGCCCGCTGCTGACAAACTCGCGTGCCGGGTAAAATAAATTGCCGAACCGTTGCGAACCAGCAACCCAGCTCCGGCCAGAATAGAAATTGCCCCGAGCAGCGGGAACGCGCGCCGTCGCAAAAAAGAGCCCAGCTTCTCCAGTCCGCTGTGGGCGCGATGGCGGGGCGAAAGTTGCGCGGCATACAATAGACTGCCCATCAGAAAAGCCGTGCCCAGCGCGAGTAAATAATCGAACGTCAACAGCGGCATGGATAGGTTGAATTGATTCAAGATGATTTTGCGGGGACCCACTTCCGGGTCGAACATCAACCAAACGCAAGCCACGAAGAGTCCGAACCGCAGCGTCCGAAAAATTTTAATTTGAAACAGCTCCACGCCGTGAACATTCTTCGCCGCCTCGTTTTTTATCCGCACCATGCAGGCCAGCACGGGCAGGAAAAAATACATCAGCACCACCAGCGTCAGAAACCGATGCCACGACCAGAAGCCATAAAAAAGGGTGAGTATGTTCGCCTTCGAATATTTCAGTGAGGCCAGCCACAATTCTTTTACTCCGAACTGTGAGTGAGACGTCAGTGCGGCGAGGACTGGCTGCAAGGCGAAGATCAGCAAACCGGCCAGCCCCATTAGCGCGAGCCGGATAAAAAAACGTTTTCCGATTTTTTTGATCCCCGGGAGCCACGCGATCGCCACGACAAAAAACGGCAGCGTGAGCTGCATCGCCCAATTCTCCGCGAGGCCCGCGCCCCAAACAATCGCGGCGATATCCAGCCACCGTTTGTTTTTCTCGGTGCGAAATTCAAGGACGCAGCCGATGCCGGCCGCCAAGACGATGAGATCAACCATCTCGCCGGTCATCTCGGTCGCATTGATCCAAAAATTAAATTCCAAGCCACACAGCGCGCAGGCCAGCAGGACTGGCAGTCGCCCGGCCCAGATTTTGGTCGGGGCGGGTGGGCAATCCCACGGTAACCGTTGCACCGAGCGCGCCAAAATTCCCAATGTCGCAGCGGCCAGAAATGCCGAAAATAAATTTAGTCCAACGGGAATTAATCCCTCGGGCAGCAGCCGCAAGGGTAGGGTGAGGAGCCACGCCAACGGACGACTTGTCATCGGCTGCCAGTCCCAGCCAGCGACTTTCATCGTGAACGGCAAACTGTTGAGCGTCACGCCCCAGCTTAAGGTCAGCGAATAAACCAGCAGCGCCGCCATGGCGACTGCGACCGGAAAGGTGAATCGAGTTTTCAAGTATTGACGGATTTTCGAAAATTGTTTGGCAATCGTCTGGTAAAAGCCATGATTTTTTTAACTAAACCTTGAATGGAAGTTTCAAAATAGTTTCTGAATGACACCGTTACCCCGACTCTTGTAACTTGCTCTGGTGAGTTTAATCAAATTTGGCACGGACGGCTGGCGCGCAATCATCGCCGAGGATTTCACGTTTGCAAACGTGGCACAGGTGGCGCAGGCCACGGCAGATCATTGGAAATCCGAAATCCGAAATCCAAAATCCGAAATTTTCGGGCGCGCCGCAAAGGTCGTGATTGGCTACGACCGACGTTTCTTTTCCGATCGGTTTGCGCGGACCAGCGCCGAAGTTTTTGCGGGAAATGATTTTCAAGTCATTCTCACACCGGAGCCCACACCGACGCCAAGTGTTTCCTACGCGGTGAAAAATCTGGGCGCGGTGGGCGGCGTGATGATCACTGCGAGTCACAATCCGCCCATCTTTAACGGCTTCAAACTCAAGTCGCATTTCGGCGGCAGCAGCGGGCCAGACGATTGCAAAGCGGTGGAAAGCTACCTTGGCCAGACGAACCCGCGCATCACGCATCACGCATCGCGCATCAATGAAGTGGACATTCGCCCCGCCCACTTCGCCGCCATCAAGCGCCTGGTGGACTTTAAGTTGATCGCCACATCAAAACTCCGCGTCGCCCACGATGCGTTGTTTGGGGTCGGCGCCGGCGTTTTCGAAACGTTGCTCGCCAAGACCAATTGCACGGTCACCACGTTGAATGGCAAATACGATGTTCTCTTCGGCGGGATCTGTCCGGAGCCGTTGCCGAAAAATTACGCGCTCGGCGGCGCACAGTTGCGAAAGAATCCGCACGATATTTGTCTGGTTACCGACGGCGATTCCGACCGCATCGGCGCGATGGACGGTCATGGCAACCCGCTGACCAATCAGCAAGTCATCGCTTTATTGCTGCATCATCTCGTGCGCAATCGCGGCGAACGGGGCGTGGTCACCAAGACGTTTAACACCACCGCGCTGGTGGATAAGATGTGCGCCGCGTGGAACTTGCCGCTCACCGAAGTGGGCATTGGTTTCCGATTCATCGCGCCGGAATTGATGAAGCCCGGCGCGCTATTCGGCGCTGAGGAAAGCGGCTCCGTTGGCTTTGCGAATCACATTCCCGAACGCGATGGTTTGGCTGCTGGTTTATTTTTGTGCGAAATGTTGGCGATGGAAAAGATTTCTGTGAACCAGATTTATGCCCGACTCGAAAAAGAATTTGGTCCGCATCGTTACGGGCGTTATGACGCGCACTATCCGCTGGAGCAACGCGCGACGTTGATGGAATCATTGAAAAAGAATCCGCCGAAAAAGCTTCTGCGTTCACCGCTGGCGAAAGTGGATGCGCGCGACGGTGTGAAATTTATTGCCGAAGATTCCACTTGGTTGATGCTGCGCGGCTCGGGCACGGAACCGGTGTTGCGGATTTACGCCGAAGGTAAATCAGATGCAGACATGGAGAAACTATTGAAGCAGGGCAGGGCGATGTTGCGCTAACTTACCGCACAATCGCCGTCAGATCCCAGTTCTTAAATTTAACCAGATCGAGACCGTGCGCCGAAAATTGCAAGCCGTTCGTGTCGCTTAACGAGGCAAGATTTTTTGTGGGCAGCACCAGAATGCACGGAGCTGAATTGGTCAGAAAATCCTTCGCCTGCTCCACGCTCCCCAGCACCAGATAGTTCGTGGTCAGGCGGCGGAACTTCCAAACGAGACTCGGCTCGGTGTAGCCAAAACAACCAACGCGGGTATTGGCTTGAAGGTGTGGAGCGAGTTCGTGCCAGAGATTTTCTGTCAGCAGAAACGGACGCAACGCTGCGGCTGCGCCGAGCATTAAGACGAGGGTGAAAATCGTCATCGCAAAAACGCGTTTCCCGATCCACTGAAAGTTTTTCTGACCGCTGGAAATCTGTCGCGCCAGCCAAAGCGCGATCAGCGGAAATGCCGGCATCGTGTAATGCGGCAGCTTGGTTCGCACACAGGAGAAGACGACGAAGACGAGCAAGGCTTGGGCGAGCAAAAACCAGCCGAGGTCATCGCGTTCACGCTGCGCCCACCAGGTTTTCATGGCCGACGGAACGCGCGTGGACCACGGAAAAAAACTGACGAAGAAAGTGATAAAATACAATGGCATCAGGGCGATGAAACCGAGTGCGCCGCTGAGTCCATGCCCATCAATCACACCCGTCGAGCGGCGAAAAACATGTTCGCCCATGCCGACTTTGAAAAATTCACCATTCGTTTGTTGAAGTGCGGGGATGCCCCAACACGCGGCGAGCGCACCCGTGAGGATGACCCCAAGAATTGTTTCGCCGAGCGGCAGACGGAAAGATTTTTTTCGTAGCAACCGCCCCAAAATCATTCCCACCAACGGCAGCCACGCCACCGGGCCTTTCGCCAAAAAACCCAGTGCGAGCGTCACGTAAAAAATGGCCCACCACGTTTTGCGTGCCGGATTTTCTGGGCGGGTGAGTTCCCAGCCGCTCCACGCGGCAAGTGTGTAAAAGAAAACCATCGCCATATCCGCGGTGGCCACGCGGCCGATAATGGCCACGTGGAGCGCGGTGACAAAAATCGCCCCGGCGAGAAAACCGGTGCGGATGTCCATGCGCTTGCGGCCCCAACGCACGAGCAGGAGTGCGGTGGCGGTGGTGAACAGCACCGACGGCAGGCGCGCCGCAAAATCATTCACCCCCAAAAACGTGTAGCTCGCGGCCTGACACCAGTAGATCAAAATCGGTTTATCAAAACGCCACGAGCCGTTGAACCAGGGCACGACGGCGTCGCCACGCTCCAGCATTTCGCGCGAGGCCTCGGCAAAACGGGTTTCGTCACGATCGGTGAGTGGCAGAATCCAGTTGCCCGCGAGCAACAATAGCAGGCTCAAAAATATGATGGAGCGCTGTGGTTTAGCGGCGAGTTTTTCAAACAGAGATTGCATCGGTGAAAATAAAATTACGCACCAAGATGTAGGAGACGCGGTGAGGAGTCTCTAACTTTTTTTGATTTGAGCCGCGTCACCTCGGCTCCTACAAATTGAAGGCTGCGATTTGAATTTTTATTTACGAGCACACGGCGTAAAGTTTTCTTGGATGAAGGCAACGAAGAAACAAAGAACCATCGCGCTCTGGCTGCTGGCCGGGGTAGCGCTGGTTGGCGGCGCTTTCTATTTGGATAACCGCGTGGATGCCGCGTTGGATGTGACGAAAAATCCGGCCTTGAACAATTTTGCCTGGTGGTGCTCCAAGTTAGGGGAGGGGGAAATAGTCGGCGGTGCGGGCGTTATTATCGCGGCTATATTCCTTTTGTTGCGGCGCACACGGATCGCGGCGGACGTTTTCTTCATCACCGTTGCCTCATTGCTCATCGGTCTGGCCGGCACAATTATGCGCGTCGTGGTTGGTCGCACACGGCCAGAATTGCACGGGCCGCATGGTGTGGCGCAGGGATTTTATGGCGTATGGCACGACGGACACTGGATCATCGGCAAGGCGGCGTTCAGTGCTTTTCCTTCAGGCCATGCGTCACTGGCGGTCGGGTTGGCGGCTTCGGCCTGGCTGGTGCATCGCGGCTGGGGAATGGTGGCGGCGATTTATGCGCTGGCCGTGATGTGGTCGCGCGTCGCGCTGCAATGGCATCATCTCTCTGACGTAATAGCCTCGGCGGTGCTGGCGATTTCGCTGGCGCTGCTGTTAAAGAAGTTTTTAAAACCGACCGTTGAATTTCAGTTCGATCGTTTTTTTGGAGTTTGAAGGAAAAGTGATTTCTTCAAAACACTCGTGTTTGAGGACAAGTAACTGGTTTTACGTTCCAAACAACCGATCTCCCGCATCACCCAACCCTGGCAGAATGTAGCCGCGTCCATCCAATTTTTTATCCACCGCTGCCGTGAAGAGTGGGAGCGTTTTGTAACTTTCCCGCACGCGCGAGATACCTTCCGGCGCGGCGACGAGGTTCACCACGCGGATATGTTTCGCGCCTTGTTCGACGAGCAAATCTACTGCGGCCACCGTGCTGCCGCCGGTCGCGAGCATCGGGTCAATCAGGATGACTTCAAAGTTGCCGAGATTTTTTGGCAGGCTCTTGTGATAAAACATCGCGCGCAAGGTCGTCTCCTCGCGCTTCAAGCCGATGAAGCCCACGCGCGCGTGCGGGATCAATTGCAGAATCGCATCCAACATGCCTAAGCCGGCCCGCAGCACGGGCACGAGCACGACTTCGCGTTCGAGCCTCCAGCCGGTGGCGGGCGCGAGCGGTGTGCGGACGGTAATTTTTTTCACGCCGAGTGAACGCGTCGCTTCGTAGATCATGAGCGACGCGATTTCTCCGAGTAGCCGTCGAAATTCCTGCGGCGTCGTCCGCCGGTCGCGCAAGCGCGCCAGATTGTGCTGCACGAGCGGATGCGAGATGACGGTGACGTTTTTCATTTGTTAGAATCCAAAATTCGGCGCGAGGAAATACATGCAGCCGACGCGGAGCTTGGGAATTTCCAAGCCCACATCCAGCTTCACGGTTTTCGCCTGCCCGTTTTGTCCGAACATCGAGAGGAAATTTGCGATGTCATAACGCTGCTGATATTCGATGAGATTCGCCTGGTCGAGGTGGACGATCTCCAACGTGCGCTCTACGGCGGCGTCGAAATCACCGAGTTGATCTACGAGGCCAATGTTGAACGCCTGCGTGCCAGAAACCACGCGGCCATCGGCGTAGTCCGCCCAGTCGTCGGCGAGCGCACGTCCGCGATCTTCTTCTTTGGCCTCCTTTTTGTTCAAAGCATACGCATTGGTGCGTCCGTCCAGCACCACGCCCTTGAATTTCTGATACGTCTCGTCAATCAGCGCCTGCATCATTTCGCGTTCCTCGGGAGGAATGTCGTTGATCGCCCGATCCGGGCTTAACATGTCCTTGAACTTGCCACTCTTGAACGTCATCGGCAGCACGCCTACCTTGTCCATCAAGCCGCGATAATTGATCCCGTGCATGATCACGCCGATGCTGCCGGTCAGCGTGAGTTCATCGGCGACAATCCAGCGGCACGGCGCGGAAATATAATAACCACCGCTCGCCGCCAGACTGCCCATCGAGCAAATCACCGGTTTGCCTTTGTGAGCAGGCTTGCCGTGGTCGTCTTTTTCGTCGATCTGAAAATTTTCAATCGCCTTGTAAATCTGATCGGAAGCCATCACTTCTCCGCCGGGCGAATCAACTTTGAGGATGACCGCTTTCACGCGTGGGTCTTCATCCGCGCGGGCGAGTTGGGCCTTGATGACCTCCACCATGTTGTGCCCCATACCATCGTCGCCGTGACTGGTGATGATACCATCCACCGTGATGACCGCGATTTTATTGCGCGAATCATTATCCTCGATAACGCATTCATCTAGCTTGGGACCGACTTCGCGCGCGGTCGAGGAGCGCAAGCCGTGGTTCAAATTGAGTCCGCGAAAGGTGAACTGCGCGCAAATGACGAGCACGCAGAGAATCAATAAACACGCCAGCACAACTGAGGTAATAATCCAGCCCCAGCTGCGGCGTGGTTTGGGCGCGGGCGGCGGGGCGATGATCGGCGGTGGTGAAAATGGCGGCGGCGGGACATAGCCCGATGATGATGGCGTTTCCATATGGCGCGCAAACTAAACCAAACTAGGCGCGTCGGCAACTAGCAACCAAGAACCTCATTTAAATCCGCGTCCCGCAGAACACTTTCACCGCGGAACCCTCCGCCAGAAATGCGGATGCGGGTTTGCAGTTCAAATAATCGTTGAAGTTTGCGCCATATAGACCGGCGATGTCGCACTGCAATTCCGCTGACTCGGCTTGCCACACGCGCCACGGCGGATGCGCCACTTGATATTCTATCGTCGAGCCATCTTTTTGCTTCGCGTAGCCCCAGTAATGTTCCGTGATGAATTCCGCTTCCGAACCGGCGATCAGCGGCTGCGCTTCGCCGCGAGTTGTGACGCGTAAATGATTTTCCACTTTCTGAGAGCGCCAGGAATACTCGGCAGATTTGATTTCATCGCCGGATTTTTCCAGCCGATGAGCCATCGGCAACGCGACATAATTCTCGTTGTAAAACGTCCGCGCCACAAACGCGATAGCCGCGCGCGGAACAATTTCTTTGACGAACACCACTCCGCGTCGCCAGCCGTCGGCGGCTTGGCGGCGGACGTAAAAGCGCAGATTTAATTCCTCGAAATTTTGATGAAACGGAATTGCGATGCCGCGCACCCGCGTGTTCAGAAACATGAAGCCGACGACGCTGACATAATGTTTGCCGTTCCAAACATCCAACTCGGTGCCAGCGGGAACGAACGGCGCAAGAATTTCCGGCGCGACTTCATAGTTCAGCATCGCCAAGTATTTCCACTCGGCGGTGAGAAAGATTTTTGTGTCATCATTTTTCATGAACACGTTTTAGAATGCCAACGGGATTCCAGGGTAATGCTTCACGGAAACCGATAGCGTCGGCTTTTTAGATTTCCGTATGAAGGGCTACACAAATTTAATGAAATCATCTCCGGTTGCCTGCCACTCCAGATTATTTACGATACTGTTTCAACTGCATCATCAAATTTTCGTATTGATCATAGAAATGACCGTCCGCTGGCGTCAGTCTTAGTGTGGTTCGCACAATAAGAATGGCGTCCTCAATCCGGTTTTGCGCCATCAAAAAGTTGATGTAACGATACATAGCTTCTGGGCTGGTTGGACACAGGCAATAGGCTTGTCGGAATGCATAATCCGCCTCTGCGCTCAAACGTCTTGTTTTGTCATTCATCAACCGCCACTGATACAGGCCTGCAATTGAGACACGCAGTTTTGAGAACGCCTTCGGCGCAAAATCATTGGTTAAAAATTCCGACTCACCGGTGAATCGAGACAAGTCTTTTTCGCGATATATTGTTTCCAAGGTAAAACACATATTGGATATTGAAGTATCGGGCTTCAGCCAGTCACCCAGTAGCTTCCCGCATTGTTTCGTCCAGAACGCATGATCCGCATCAATATCTGCCACCGGCAATGTCGGTATCGATTCATGGTTCAATTTGAAAATCAAACCGTGAGGTGACAAACAAGTATAAAGCAATTGCTGCGGATAACTTTCCTCGTAATAAAATTCCGGCTTAGAATTGTGATCCAAAATCCATTTTACCAATCGTGCGCTGATTGCCATCACCGCCACCGGGCCATTCATTTTCAGCTCACCGTTCACCTCTCGCACATCCTCGCCCTGCGCAAGTTGGCGAGGTTCGTTTGGAAATTGCTCGTCATGTTTCAGCCGACGCAACGCGTCCGCCTTGTATTCTTCTAAAACTTGATTCACTTCGTTGGTAGCTGGCAGGTTGATTGTTTTGCCATACATCCCACGCAAGTAAGTTACATAACGATCATCTGCCAGCGCATTTTGCGTAAGCGTATAAAACGGCTTGCCCTCCGCATGGGAGGCGCACAACGCCGTCACCAGCATTCGTCCGCCATCTGTGCCACCAAAATAAATGCTGCCTGCCGGTATGGACTGAATGATTCCTTCCCCAAAAGCCAGCGGATATTTGGTGCCACTTTGAGTGAAGATTTCATACGCCGTCTCCACTTCGGTCATGGGTTGCCAGAATGGAAGCCAGACAGGCAATCTGTTGGTAAAGCTATCGTAACCTGCGAACAATTGCGCCCCCAGCCGGGCCACGGCATTGGACATCGCCGGATAATTCTCCTGATGCGCTGACTTGAAAAAATCCTTCACTTCCGTCGGCAGCGGCACATGTAAAACTCTCACCAATTGTTCTTCCTGTTTCTCCTTGGCGGCGGTAAACGTTGCCAATTGCGGCGGGTAGGAATTTGTCTGACCCAATCCAAGGTTTGCAGCGAACAACAGAGCCAAGCCAACAATGTGAATGGACTTTCTCATAAAAAATTTCTTGATTCAATTCGAGGCGCGTTAAAAATCACCGTGTTCCACTTGGCCGCCCAGCATGCACAACAAGCCAACGTGCCTGCTAGACTATTCCTACGTCAGCACCTTTTCGAGCAATGAATTCAACCGCGTAAGCATCGCGCGCGGGTCTTCGAGCAGGCCGGCGGCGACGCGGGCGTTGTCGAGGATCTGTTCGGCGACACTCGCAGCGAGTGCGTTGTCCTTCGACCGCATCGCGTCGAGCCGCGCCATGATGGGATGCGCAGGATTGATTTCGAGATCCTGCTTGGCGGGCGGCAGGTCGGGACCGTCCTGCTTCATCGCCTTCATCATGCGACGCATATTGGCGGTCATGAATTTATCCGCGTCCACCACGACGGCGGGGCTTTCCACGAGCCGCTGCGAAGCGCGCACTTCGCCGACCTTGTCGCCGAGGGTTTCCTTGAGCCATTGCGTGAGCGACTTCGAGGCTTCTTCGGACAACGCGCTTTCTTTTTTGGCGCTGATATTCAACTCCGCTTTTTCCGCGAGCTTCAGCGGCTTGCCGTCGAAGGTGTGGAGATGCTCGATGACAAATTCATCCCACGCGTCGTAGAGAAACAGCACTTCAAACTTCCGTTCGCGAAACACTTCAAAATACGGACTGGCCTCGGCGGCTTCGCGGTTGGCGGCGAGCAGGCAATAAATATCCTTCTGCTCGCTGTTCATGCGCTTCACATAATCGGCGAGCGACGTGAGCTTGCCCTTGTCGAGCGATGACGATTCGAAGCGAAGCAGTTTGCCCAGCGCTTCCTTGTGCGTGAAATCCGTGACAATGCCTTCCTTCAAGAAGCGTTGAAACTCGTGATAAAATTTCTCGTAAGCATCGGCTTCCTTCTCGGATTGCTCGTCGAGAAATTTCAGGAAACGGCTCGTGAGCACCTTGTTCAACTTCTGCATGAGCGTGGTGTCCTGCATCGGCTCGCGCGAGATGTTGAGCGGCAAATCTTCGCTGTCCACCACGCCTTTGAGAAACCGCAGCCAGTCGGGGAACAAACCTTTCGCCTTCGCCTGAATCAGAATCTTGCGGCAATACAGATTCACCTCGGAATCAATGCGGCCCATGCCCAGTGTTTCAAAATTGCGCGACGGCACGAACAGCAGCGACTGGATCGCGAGCGGCGCATCGGCATTGAAATGCAAACGGAACAGCGGCTTGTCATGATCGTGCCCGACGAACGTGTAGAACTCGTTATATTCCTCTTCCTTGATCTCATTTTTGCTGCGTGCCCAAATCGCCTGCACGGTATTAATGCGCTTGGTGTTCAGTTCAATCGGGAAAGGGACAAAGCTCGAATAGCGCTCGATAATCCGTTCAATCGTGCTTTCCTGCGCGAAATCTTTCGCGTCATCTTTCAACTCCAAAGTGATCTTCGTGCCGCGCGGCAGATCGGCGGCGGGCGCGAGTTCGTAACCGCCCATGCCCTCGCTCGTCCACTGCCAGCCCGTTTCATCCGGCGCGAACGAACGGCTGAGCACCGTGACCTTCTTCGCCACCATGAACGCGGAATAAAACCCCACGCCGAATTGGCCGATCAAACCGACATCCGGCTTCTTCTCCTCGGCGAGCTGCTTGAGAAACGCCTTCGTGCCGGAGTGCGCGATGGTGCCAAGATTTTCCACCAGTTCGCCGTGCGTCATGCCGAGGCCCGTGTCAGTGATCGTGACCGTGCCCGCTTTGTCGTCGGTCGTGATCGTGATGGCGGGCGCGATCTCCGATTGATACACCGCCGTGCCGGAGGATTGATTGAAGCGCAGTTTCTCACACGCGTCCGCCGCGTTCGAGATCAGCTCGCGCACGAAGATTTCTTTATCGGTGTAAAGCGAATGGATGACGATATTCAGCAGTTGCTGAATCTCCGCCTGAAAATGATGGGTCTCGGTTTTGCTCATAGGGAGTGTTTAGTTAAAGGAAGTCCGGCCCATCGTCAAGCGAGGTGATGGCAAATAACGCATCCACATTTTTCCGAAATCAAAGAGCCAGAACCTCTTTGCCATCGCCACACTCTCTGCCAAACTAACTGTATGAGTTATTTACTCACCCGCATCCGCCGCGTTCTCGCCACTCCGCCGAAGGAGAAATACACGCACCATGTGAGCAACGCCATCGGCGCGCATTGGAAAACCCTGTTCGCCAGCCCTGAATTCGGTTGCGATAAGATGGGCCCTGAACTCCAAAACCGTTTGGTCGAGCAGCAACTCGCCGTGGCGGTAGCCGAGCGAGACCATCAGGCCTACGTCACCACCGCGCTCACCTTGTGGGAAGTTAAGCGCGACCTCTTCCAACTCGACGCCACGCTCGGCGGCAAACCCGGCCAACCCGGTCCGCTCTGCTCCGCCGACTATGGCACCCACTGGATTCTGTTTGATTGGGCACCACCTGAAACCGGTGGACCCGTCTGGGGCTACCACATCGAACGCAGCGCGGATAACGAGAACTTTTATCTCGCCGACATGGGCATCGAGCCTGAGATCACCCTCCAGCACCAGCCGCAAAACACCAAGATCTATTACCGCGTCGCTGCCTTCAACGGCTGGGGCGACGGCTTGCCCAGCCCCGTCTTTGAAATCACCTTCGACCCGGAACTTACGGATGTCGCCAAGCGCAAACAACCGCGCCCGCGAAAATCTACGAAAGCCTCCCGCGCCAAACCTAAGCCTCGCGCCAAGCCCAAATCCAAACCAGAACCGGAACCGCCTCCCGTTGATGCGCCCTGACAAACGACACTACGAATTCATCCGCCGCCAGAGCGAATCTGGAAATCCCAACGGGATTGCAACCATCCAGCCCAGGGTTGCGAGGAACGAGCTACCCTGGTTTCACGTCCCACAATATAATTTCCCTCTCCCCTTCTAGGGGAGAGGGCTAGGGTGAGGGGTTCACGTGAACGCTGATTGACGCTCCAAATTTTTAAGCGCACACTCGCCGCTGTCCGAAATATAAAACAACCAACGAACTAATTATTTAATTAACAATTTTGCGTAGCTTCGGCTACGGGCTGCCTAGAAAACCGCGAATTTTCCAAGCCCTCTGCACAGAAACCGACCAAGCGCGCCCAAATGGGCGCGGCTTGTCGTGCTTTCTGTGCAGGCGCTTCGCGGTGCCTCTAGGCAGGGTGCGATAAGTTCGCGCCTCTTCGTTTGTAGATTACCCGTGGTTGATCCGTGCGCGATCAAATCGGGAACACCCACCCGCGTCTTGCGAATGATGACGTTGTGAATCTAATTATCCCCGTGCCTGACATCGCCACGCAAACCACCATCGCCGCCGAAGTGCGGCGCCGCCGCGAGGCAGCGCGAGCGTTACGAATCAAAGCGGAAGCCGATTGGTCAGAGGCCAAACACTGGTTTGAAGAACAACTTTTGGGCGACACGAAATAACCCTCATCCGGCCTGCGGCCACCTTCTCCCATCCGATGGGAGAAGGGAGGTTTTTACGGAACGATTACCCAGGGTAGTCGCTGCGTTCCAACCCTGGGATGACACCTTGAATATTTTCAGGATTCTCCAGCTCCCGCCGCTGTCTTCGCCAGCGGCGACTGTGGCGCACACGTGCACCCACCCAGCCAAAATAAACGTGGCAAAACCTACAATTTTTGCTATTCTATGAGCATCAAATGCAACCTCAAAAATCAACTTCAGGAAGGCCATGGCCGACGCTCGAAGGACGCTTGAGTCATCCGCTCACTTCACGCGTGGAGGCGGTGCGCCAGCTCCAGACCACGATGCCGCTCACGCGGATCGCACAAGACGTGTTGAAGCAGAGCAGCAACGGCTCATCCAATGGGCCCAAGAAAACCGGAAACTAGGCGGACGGCTGCCGCCCGAATTCACGCGTGGCGGCGAACATCAGGTTTATTTTTACCGCGTCAAGCAGCGCTATTTCAAGGCTACCTTGTCGGAACGCCAGTTGGGCTATGGCATCACCCTTGGCTCAAATTCACGCGGCGCAACCCCGTCCGAATATCTTGACCGGCTGGATTTGCAAAATCAGATTTTTAACGACGACATCCGGTTGGAGCGTGTCGTCGTAAAAAATGGCAAGCCAATCATCGTCACCTCGCAACCCGCCATCAAAGGCGTCGCCCCGACCCAGGCCGCGCTGGATGAATTGATGGCCGGCAAGGGTTATGAAAAATTAGCGGACGGCGCCTATTATGATGGGCGTATTGGCTTGTTGATTTTCGACCTGTTTCCCCGCAACGCGATTCAAGTGGCGAACGAAATTGTCTTTCCCATTGATCCAGTCATTCAACGCATCGCGCCTGATTTCGGCCAGTTCCTGCGTGAACACCCCTACACGATAAATCTTCACTGACATTCCTAGGGTAGGGGAGGTGACAGTGGCAAAAAGAAGACAGTCAACGCTCACCGGGAAACTGACAGTGGCGACCGGGGGACTTTCAACGCCCGCCGGGAAGGTAACAATGGCCAAAATGGAAGCGTCAAGGGTCGTCGGCAGACTGACCGTGCCGATCGGGAGACTGATACTGGTCGTCGGGAGACCGCCATTGCCTATTTTACGAGTGACACTGTGCATGGGGAGACAATCAACGTTCGTCGGGCGAGTGGCGAATGGCGTGGGCGCGTCGCTGTTTGGCGTCGAGCAACCGGTGATGTTCGTCGGGGATAAATCCACTCGTATTCTTCCAACGTAGAAGTCGCAATGCGTTGCCGATGACGATGAGATCGGAGAAACCCATGGCCGCCGCGCAGATGATCGGGCTGATAAAACCCATCGCCGCCAGCGGCACGCCGAGGGCGTTGTAGAAAAAGGCCCAGAACAGGTTCTGTTTGATGGTGCGTAAGGTGGCCCGCGCGAGACCGAGTGCCTCCGGCACGGCTTCAATTTCGGATTTCAGCAAGATGATGTCGGCGGCTTCACGCGCGACGTCGCTGGCGCGACTGACGGCGATGCCGAGATCGGCCTGCGTGAGGGCAGGGGAATCGTTGATGCCATCGCCCACGAACGCCACGCGCTCGCCAGCAGCTTGCAGCTTCTTCACGAACTCGGCCTTCTGCTCGGGGCGCACCTCGGCGAAGACATTTTCGGGCGGGATGCCGATCTTCCTGGCAATGTAAACGGCGGTCTCGGATTTGTCGCCGGTGAGCATATAAACTTTCAGGCCCTGCCATTGAAGTAAGCCCACCACGCCTCTGGCGCTGGTCTTAAACGCATCGCTCACGGCAAACATCGCGAGTAATTTGTCGTCGGCTGCCAGGCCAACGGTGGTGGCGCCCCTTAAAGACCAGGACGTGCTGAATGGTTCGCCCAAGGCCAGATCCACACCGGCCTCGCGCAGCCAACGGAGGGAGCCGAGGCGCACGGTTTGCTCCCTCTCCTCGCTCACAGGTGGAGCGGGTTGGGGTGAGGAGGTCGTTGGTTCTGAAGTTAATAGCCCCTCACCCCGGCTCTCTCCCCGTTTGGGCGGGGCGAGGGAGAAAGCATGGTGTAATTCTACGTTCGTAATCTTCGCTTCGACGCCGCTGCCACGGATTTCTCGCCATTCTGTGAGCGCAAGGTTGTCTGCTGATATTTTGGCTATGGCCTGGCTGATGGGATGCGTAGAGTTGCGGGCCAGCGCGGCGGCAAGGGTTTCGACATTCTGCATTGTGCCTTCGGCCTTCCAGATGGCGGCCACTTCGGGTTTGCCGTAGGTGACCGTGCCGGTCTTGTCGAAGATCACCGCTGTGATGTTTCCGGCTTTCTCCAGCGCCACGCCATCGCGGATCAAGATGCCGCGACGCGCGGCGGTGTTCGCGCTGGCCATGATGGCGGCGGGCGTGGCGAGACCCATGGCGCAGGGACAGGCGACGATGAGAACGGCGGCGGCGATGATGAATCCGGCGGCGGTGCCGGTCGGTGCGTGGGCGTGCCAGAAGAATTGCGCGAGCCAATCGTGAACGTGATTCGCAGACGCGGGCGCAAGTCCCCACCACAAGCCGGCGGCGAGGGCGACGCACACGATGATGGGCACAAAGACGTTGCTGATGCGGTCGCCGAGGCGCTGAATATCGGCGCGACTGGTCTGGGCGCGTTGCACGGCGGCGATGATGTGGGCGAGCGCGGTGGCTTCGCCGGTGGCGGTGACGCGCATGACGAGACGACCATTGAGATTCACGGTGCCGGCGAACAATTCGCTGGCTGAGTGCTTGTCGGCGGGAATGGATTCGCCGGTGAGCATGGCTTCATCCACGGCGGATTCGCCTTCGGTGACGATGCCATCCACGGGCACGCGGTCGCCGGGTCGGAGCGCGATGTGATCATTGATTTTTAAGTCGGCAACGGGGACTTCAACTTCGGTCGCGGGAGTGGCGATGACGGTTTTAAAGCTGCGGAGGTCGAAGTTCTTGGCCGGAACGGGCGTGGAGCTGGTGAGGCGTCGCGCCGTTTGAGGTGCAAGGTTGAGAAGCGATTTCAAAGCGCCGCTCGCCTGGTCGCTCACGCGCGCTTCGATCCAGTGGCCGAAGCTGATGAGTGAAATGATGGCAGCGGCCTCCATGAAATAGACGTGTCCGCCAACGCCACTGAGCAACGCCCACGTGCTGTAGCCGAACGCGGTGGTGGAACCGAGCGCGACGAGAGTGTCCAGGTTGGATTGGCCAACTTTGATTTGCCGCCACGCGCCGGAGTAGAACTGCGCGCCACAATAAATTTGCACGACGGAGGCGAGCGCGAAGGCGAGCCACTGAAACCAGGGCGTCATGGCGAGGCCGAAGAGCCATTCGCCGATCATCAGCGTCGCGGTGACGGTGAGACCGATGATGAGTGTCCAGTGCCAGTGGCTTTGCTGGGAGGCGGCTGTGATCGGCGAATCGGCGGCGAGGACTTTGGCGCTGAAGCCGGCGTTCGCAATGGCGGCGAGGACGGCAGGGACGTCGGGGTGGGCGTTCGCCGTCCAGCGCACGCTGGCATGTTCGGTGGTGACGCTGACGGAGACGCTGTGAACGCCAGTGATTTTCTGCGCGGCTTCGGTGACGTTGCGGGCGCAGTTGTTGCAGGTCATCCCCGTGACGCGCAGTTCAGTTGTCGCAGTAGCAGGCATTGCTTCAACGCGCAGCCTGCCACGAATTATTGGAGTCGTCGAACCTGCTTTTCACTTCACGATCTGAATGGTCTGCATGCAACGATGCCACTCGCGCAAATTCGGCTGTGATTTGGGCAACGAGTAATGGCCGGAGAAGAGAAAGTTTTCCAACATGCCGAACAGATCAAAATCCACGAAGAGCGGACGTTCGCTCAACAGGAATTCGCGGTGCGCGAGCATGTGCTCGAAGGGCACGAGCGCCGTTTCGAGCTTGTGCAACCAGACTTTTTGATCTTGGCGCCACTGCTCGATGCAGCCGCGGCCGAACTTGCGTTCTTTGAAGCGGAGATATTGAAGTTGGTCGCTGGCCGGGAGATTTTCGCGGTAGTAAATATCGTTCAGGCGGAAGGTTGCGCCTTCAATTTCGTTCTCGATGAAGCGCCAGAGGATGGATTGCTCACCTTCGCGGTCGGCGGGGAATAAGCCGAGTTCGAGTTTCTGGTCGAGATACTTGGCGATGATCTGTTGATCGTCGGTGTCGTCGAAAATGATCTGCTTGCCATCACGAATGATGGGCACGCCGTAGTATTGCTGCTGGGTGAGCTTCCAAACGAGTGAACGTTCCTGCGCGGGGACGTTGATGATTTTGAATGTTGCGCTGGAAAATTCAAGGATTCGCCGCGTCGGCAAACAGAATGGGCTGAAAGGAAACTGGATGAGTTCGATCATGGAACTAGTTCTGCGGGATTGAAAAGGTGATGGCAAGCGCAATGTCGCTTTACAGTTTAGCGGCGCGGGTCTAAAGTCGCTTTATGGCCGCTGAATACGACGCAACTGAATTTATTGACACTGATTTTACCACGCAAAAATCCTCTGCACCGTCGCGCGACGAGGTGGATCGTAAGGTGGTGGAAGCTCAGCAGAAACTGGTTGAACTCAAGCGCGCGCAGGAGGAACTCGAACGCGAACGTGCGGGGCTGGAAGAATTGCGCCGACGCCAGAATGAATTTCAAGCTGGTCGCCAAGAGATGACGCAGCAACTCACGCGCGGGCTGGGGTTGTTGGAGGAATCTGAGTTCACCGCGCGCCGCGATGCCGAGCAAATGTCCAAAACGCTCGGCGACTTTCGTGATGCGTTGCTGAAAGTTCAAGCCATCCACGAGGAATCGTGGACGAAGGAAAACTATCAGATCGAACTCACACGCGCGCTGACGACCATCGAGAACGCGCGCATGGAATGGAATTCCGCGCGGCTCAAATTACCGGTCCTGGCTGGCGAAAATCGGACGACTGGGGCGCAGGAAAAAGTTTCCGCCGCCGCGCCATCGCTCGCGGAATTAAATTTCAGCCAGCTTTGTAAGATTGGTCTGGCGCTCACTTGGCCGCTGCTTGTGGCGGCGCTGGGAATTTTCTTCGCGCTCATCTTGCGTAAGTGAGGCTGCATGGGGTTCTCAAAAAAAAAGCTTGACCCGATTTCGGAAAAGGAACGCGTCCTGAACGCGCAGATTGCCGCGCTCGAAGCTGAGATCAAAAAGCTCGACTCGGAGGCGTTGAAGCCATCCGTTCCTAAATATCGTTCCACCGCGTTTCCGCGCGGGGAAACCATCGCCAGCCCGGTGGAAAAGGCGCCGCCAACGGCTTCCGCCGGCCCGGTGTTTGAAGAGGTCAGCAGTGCTAAAATCAACGGCGGTCATGAAGCTGGCTCGCCGGAAATCTATAATGACCTAGGCGTGCGCAAATACGATCTGCCCGCGCTGTGGAACCGCATTCGCAATCATTTTCGCGGACCCTCCACCAGCAATCCGCGTCTCGTGAACTATCTCGCCGCTGGCGGCGTCCACGGTTTGCGTCCGCTTCGTTACGAGAAGCGTATCGCGCGCAACCGTTTTATCTGGCTCGTGGTCATCGTCGCCGCCGTGCTGTTCGGCCTTTTCTACATGCTGCCGAAGCACTGAATCGTTTTAATTATAACCTGCAACCCATTTATGGCTACCGCGCAGAAGACAAAAATAAAAGATCAGCTGATTGAACTTTCCATCCCGACTGCTGACGGAAACTTCACCGCGCACTATTCGGGGCAGGGACTGGTTGCCTTGGGTTTTCCTGCGCAGAAATCAAACCGCGTGCTGTCGACTAATCCCAAGACCTCGGTGCAAATTCTCCGCTGGCACCGCGCGACGGCGAATGCCTTGAAACAAAGCTTGGCGGGCCGCACCGCGAAGGAGCTGCCCCCGCTCGATTGGTCAGGCCGGACGGATTTTCAACAGTCTGTCTGGCGCGAGATGTTGAAAATCACCGCCGGTAAGACGCGCAGCTACGGCGAAATCGCGGAGCAGATTGGTAAACCTAAAGCTGTGCGCGCTGTGGGCGGAGCTTGTGGAGCGAACCCTATTCCCGTGCTGGTTCCGTGTCACCGCATCCTCGCCGCGAATAAAAAACTCGGCGGTTTCTCCGGTGGCTTAGACTGGAAACGTCGTTTGCTCGGGCGCGAGGGAATTGTGGTTTGAATTAACTCCCAACGCACAATTCGCTCACTGTAAAAAATCTCGTTGCAGCCGATTCATCAAGTCGT
The DNA here is from genome assembly GCA_025362675.1 of Limisphaerales bacterium. GTDB lineage: Bacteria > Verrucomicrobiota > Verrucomicrobiia > Limisphaerales > UBA11358 > UBA11358. Next base: position 23,551 of record JANYFN010000012.1, read on the forward strand.
TGACGGCGATCATCAATTCCCCGTGCGCCTCCGCATGGGCTTCGTTGGAAAAATCCACCGGCGCACTCATGGCTTCGGCGTAACGATGAGTTAACGCCATTCGTTCATCGTGCTGCCCCAGCGAACGCAGCAGGCCGCGCACTTTTTCCGCGCGAACTTTCGTGTCAGCAATTTTTTTCAACGCGGCGGCCGCAGTCATTTCCCCGTCGTCAACGCGTTTCAATAAACCGCAATCAAACGCGCGGCAGCGCTGCGGACGATCATGGTAGATCTGACAAAGCTTCCCGTCGAAACACGCGCACGGCTGGGCGAAGGCGAGTTTGGTGCGATCTTTCTTTTCAAGCGTCAGGCCAAGTTTGGCGAGACGTTTTGCGTCGTCGCGTTTCTGCAATTCTACATCGGCGAACAGCGTGCTGTCGCAGCACAGGCCGCAGTTGGGGCAGAGTTGATCAATCGTCGTCATCGCCAAAAATGTTTGGGATATTTCCGCGCAAGCTCCGATTTTATCTTCGGATAATGTTCGCGCCAGAAGCTGGCCATGTCTTGCGTCACTTGAATCGGCTTCATGCCGGGCGTGAGAATGTGAACCGTCACCGGCACGCGGCCCATCGCGATTTTTGGCGTCTGGTTCACGTCGTAAAGCTCCTGGATGCGCAGCGAGATGAACGGCGACTTGCCATTTTCGTAACTCACCTTGGGCGTGCGGTCGTTCGGCAGCTTCAACCGCTCCGGCGCATATTTGTCCAACAGTTCGCGCTGCGCGTGCGACAGCCACGAGGTCACGATCGGTTTCACTTCGCGTTCCTTGATATCCTTGTAACTCACCGCGCCGTGGCAAAGTTGCTCGATGATGGATTTTTTATCGTCGTCGGTGATGGCGGGCAATTGCAAATCGGCGCAATGCGTGCAAAGCAAATTCAGTCGCGCGAGCCATTGCTCGACGCTGTGATCCCAATTCGGCAGCAGCAACCGCCCAGCAAGAATTTCATCGGCGAGCAGGCGCGCGGCGGGTTCCGCTGGTGGCGGATCAATCCGCTTCGCCGCCAGCGCAAGGCCGCGAAACCTCAATAGCTCTGCGGCTAACACGCGTTTCTGTTGGGCATCAAACTGAACTTGCAAATCCACTTTGATGTCGTCAGGAAACAGTTCGCGCAGCCATTCCGTCTCAATCGCAGTGCCGAGCGAGAGAATGGTGTTCAAGTCGCCGCCGCGTCCTTCGATCTCGCGAATTTCCGCAGCGACGAAGAGCGGACTGTGCTGCACGACACTCTCGCGTGCGAGGACGCCGCGACGATTGTGAACGAGTTCGCAGCGCAACGTGCCTTCATCGAGCCGTCGCGCCACGCGGTCGCTGAAGCCGATGAGAATGCATTTTTGCAACGCCTCGTCTTTCACCTCGCGCGGTTTCGTGTCGAGTTTTTCGCGCTCGGCGATACGGAGAAATTGGTCGAACAACGGCCCGACCTGTTTCGCGGTGATGGCGTGGATGCCGAGCTTGCGGCACGCG
>JANYFN010000017.1 GCA_025362675.1 Limisphaerales bacterium
CGAAGCAATCGAGCGCGATGCCTTGTTTGCGTTGCGACTCAACTTTTTCTTTCAGTGCGGCGGCAGAAACGTTGCCGAGATTCGCCGCGCCATCGGTGAACAGCACCACGCGGTTCAGGCCGTTGGCGAGGTAATGACGCCGTGCGGTTTCGTAGGCGAGCCGCAGCGCTTCTTCGAGATTCGTGCCACCTTCCGGCGTGATTTCGCCGACGCGAGCGAGCACCGCGCCCGCCGTGTCGCCACTCACGCCATCCGCCCAAAGCCGCGCCGTGCGCGCGAACGTGACGACGCTCACCGTGTCCTGCGGTTGCAACTGTGTGGCCAGCACGCGCAACGCCTCGCGGGTGATCGCCACGCGATCCGCGCGTTCCATCGAGCCGGAATTGTCGAGCAACAGAACCAGGTTCAACGCGCGGCCTGCCGGACGACCCGCCGCCGCCGTCTTCACCGAGAAGCGCAACAGCTCGCGATTCTGCGCGAACGGATACCGCGCGCGTTCCGACGCGAACGCCAGCGGCTGACCCGCCGCCGCTTCGGGATCGCGATAGTCGAAGGCGTTGATAAATTCCTCGCTGCGAATCGAAGCTGCGTCCGGCATCTGCCCGCGTTCCAAACTTGCCGCCGCGAGCTTGAACGACACATCGCTGACATTGAGCGAGAAAGTGGAAAAATTATTTTCGCGCGTCAGGATTTCGGGTTGGGGAATGGGAGCGTTCGGCGCGGGTTTGGCTAATGGCTTATCGACCTGCTCGTCCACCTTCGACTTAAGTTCCGCAAGTTTGTTCTTTGTTTCCTCAATTCTTTTTTGTTCGGCGAGGAATTGCTCTTGCAAAACTTTGACCCCGCCTGCTGAATATTTATTACGCGTCTCGAAACGATAATTCTTGTAAGCATCGGCCACGGCATTGGCAATCGTTGCTGCCTCATTCGCGTCACTCGAAGTTGCTGTGATTGAAATCAGCTTTGTGTTAGGCACAGGTTTCAATGCAACCCGGCTCCTAAGCAATTCTATCGCCTCGGATCTATTCAGCTTTTCCTGACCACCTTTTTTCGACCACGTTGAATCCAGTTTCAAGGCGTCAACAACCTTTCCCAGCACAAGCTCGGAATTAATAACTTCAAACGCAGTCTGGATAAAATACGGATCATACATCGTCTGCGACGACGCTGGGGCGTTACCGCCATTGGCATCGTTAACATCATTCTCAACTTTCATCTTCGCCGTGCTCGCGTATTCGCCCATCAAGCCTTGCCAGAACGTCTGCGTCTTAGCCGGCTCCGCGGGATCAGTGACTTGCACCATCTGTGTTTTTGGAATTTTGGTATCAAGTGTTTCCCCGAGAAGTTTTGAATTTAGCACCGCGAGGTTTTGCTGCATGCCGTTCAGTTTTTCCTTGGTGGCTTGATAAGTAGCCTCATTTTCCGCAAGGTCAGGCGAGATTTTATTTAAAATGTCCGACTCCAGCTTCGAGGACCGCGTGGATGCAGCACTCAATCCAGCGACATCTTCTTTTTTCGCGCCGGCAGTGAAGGAATCTTTTGCCAGACCCAAAGCCAGATCGCTCCGACTTGGCTTATCCGAAAGTTTCAAGCCATCTGAATCTTTTGCGGCATAATCGGCACGATCAAAACTTGCGGCAGCAACCACGCTTGCACCAGCTTGAACCGAAGCAGGTTTCGCGGGCGCAGCCGCCGAACCTGCAAACAAACGACCAGCCACCGGCACATCACCTAGCACTGGGACTTTTTCTTCCCTTGACCTGGTCGGGCTTCTATAGAATTTATCGCCCTCGCTGTTGCCGCCTCGAGTTTGTAATTCGGCATCCGAAAGCTGCCGCTTGCTTCCGGTCATAAAATTCCGGTCCGCCGGAATTTCTGCAACCGAATCGTTAAAAGCGAGCGACGGAGTTTTTGCGAACAAGCCGACATCGGGATTGGCTGTGGTATTAAAGTCGAACCCTGCCGCTGCCGTTCCCGCTGGAGCCTGCATCGACAAGGACTTGGCTAACTCGGACGGCTTGTTTTCCGCACGTTCACCGTTGGCTGAGCTAGTGCGTGCAGCTCTGTCAAAACGGCCACCGCCGCCACCGCCACCACCTGCGCCGCCGCCCCACCCGAGTCCACTAACGCTCGCGCCGTGCGCATCGCTTGGCGAATTGAGCGGTTCGGCCGGTTTACCAGCGGCATAGCCGGCACTTGTGAACAATCCAGAATTTTGCAAGGACGGTGCGGCGAGAGCAGGCGCAGCGACAGCATTGCCACTGGCATCACTCAATTGAAAATTGCCGGCGGTTGGCTGTGTGTTCATATTGCCGACGACATTTTGCGAAAGCGCGAGTGGCTTCCCTTCTTGAGCCGGCAATCCCGTGGCCGGATCAACTTGCGCGGGCGCTTCCCTCGGCGGCAAAACAATTCCCACCGTCGGCGGCGCGAGGAGAGGTGCTGGTGCAAGCGCAACGCTGGTGGGCGCAGCGGCGGCTAATTTTTCATCTTCCAGCCGCATCTGATCTTCGATGGCTCTTTGTTTTGCAACGTTCGCGGCGGAAATTTTCTGGGCCTTCTTCTTAGAAGAAGCCAGCGCGGGCAAAAACATTGCGGCGACTAAGGCAACCAGCGCGACGCAAGCAAGAACCGTCACCACTCTCGACACTTCAATACGCTTAAGCCAAAACAATGGATCTTGCGGGCGTGGTGTCTGAAAATGCGCGAGCAGTTTTTGCCGCCGCGCTTCGGAAAGTTTTAACGCCTCCGGATTTTCGCCCGGCGCAGCTTCGGGAGTTTTAGTCGCCTCGCGCACGAGGACGATGGTGGATGCCAGTTCGTCGTGCAGTTTTTTCAGCGCGGCGTCCTGCGAAATGGTGAAGCGTAACAATTCTGCTTCCTCGCTTGGCAGTTCGCCGAGCAACAGCGCGGTGAGGCGCGCTTCAATCTGTTCGCGTGAAGGCTGGTTCATGGCACAACTCCCGTTTTCGCCAGTTCAACGGCGATGGTTTTGAGCGCGGTATGCAAAATGAATCCGACGTTGCTCGTCGTCAATCCGGTGCGCGCGGCGATGTCTTTATAGGAAAGGTCGTCGTGAAATTTCAGCCGCACGAGTTCGCGGCTGCGTTCGTCCAATGTTCCGAGGCTGAGGCGCACGAGGCCGATACCTTCGAGCCGCAACATCTCCGCATCGGGCGGCAGCGCCGTGTCGGGCAATTCTTTCGCGGAGAAATTTTCATTTTCAGAAAAGGCATCGGAAGAAACCGTTTTGCCCGCTGCGCGCCGCTGGTTGAGCGCGAGATTGTGGACGGTGCGGTAAAGCCACGAGCGTGGCTTTTCGACTTGTCCAAATTGTCCGTGCAGTTTCATGAACGCTTCCTGCACGACATCCTCCGCCGCCGCCCGCGCGCCAGTGTAGCGCAACGCATAGCCCAAGAGCGGCGATTCCAGAGCCGCAAACAGCTCTTCAATCGTCTCGTTACCGGGCGATTCCGCGCTGGTCTCGTCTGGTCGCATCACGGCCATGATGGGCGAATTTCCATTTTCAAACAGGGTGAAAAATCATTTTTCAATCCCCGAGGGACATCGTGTTCACAGGTTATGACACACGACGCAGAGGTTTATTAGGAAAATATTTTTGCCCGCGCATACCTGAGCGCAACCGCCTCATGAAGCCATACCATGCGTCATGAAAAATGCCGCGCTCATAATGCTCAAAGCCTGTGGCAGCCTTCGCGCGATGAAGAATGAACTGATCAACGCGCCAATGCTGCCTTGAGCGACTTCGCCAAATCTATTGTGCGGCCTCGCCCCCAGTAATGCAGAAAGAGGATGCGCGGATTCTCTTCTGTCATGTGACTGTGGATTGCAACGATGTTGATTCCGTCGTGGCGCAATGATTTCAACACCGGCTGCAATTGATTTTCCTCCACGGCAAAATCGCCGTCCACCAATGCATTTTCGTCCGCGCCCGCAAACGCCGCCCAAGTGTTCACGCCCATGTCCTTGGTCATTTCGCAACCGCAAGGCAATGTTGTCTTGCGGCCGATGACAATTTTGAACATTCCATTATTCGCCTGCCCCTTCACGCCGATGATGTCTTCAATTGTTTTGCCGGCGATGGAATTGCTCGCCGGCAGGGTCACGAGTGAGAGAGCAGCAAAGGCGATTTTTTTCATGGTTGGGAAACTACAACCTGACCGCCGCGTAACAAATGAAATAGTGTCCCAATTATGCGGACACAAAAATCTCAGATCGAATAATCGTCGCTGAAAATTTTCACGTTCTTCAGTTCCACAAAAACCTGTTCGCCGGCCTTGGGCTGCAACTGCTGAAATTCCTCTTTGCTCATCTGCGCGGAAAACTGGCCCCCGCCTTGGACGCGTTCCAATTCCAGATTCGCCACCGGCCCAGCGGCGTTGCTGCGGAGCACGCGGGCGGCAAACGTTTTCTGCCCACCCGGCTCGCGCGTGATGCGGATGTCGTGGGGCCGCACGAACGCCACGGCGTCCGTATCTTTTTCGCCCTCGGTATCCGCCGCATCAAATTCGGTGTCGCCGATCACCACCGCACCGTCTTTCACGCGGCCGCTGAACAGATTTACGTTGCCAAGAAAATCATAAACAAACGGCGACGCGGGCTTGTCGTAAATTTCTTCTGGCGTGCCGATCTGTTCAATTTTTCCCGCGCGCAAAATCGCCACGCGGTCGGAAACTTCCAGAGCCTCCTCCTGATCGTGCGTCACGAAAATCGTGGTGATGTGAACTTCTTCGTGCAACTGACGCAACCAGCGCCGCAATTCTTTCCGCACTTTCGCGTCGAGGGCGCCGAACGGTTCATCGAGCAAAAGAACTTTGGGTTCCACCGCGAGCGCGCGGGCAAGGGCGACGCGTTGGCGTTGACCGCCGGAAAGTTGGGACGGGAATCTATTGGCGAGCGGATCAAGCTGGATGAGCTTGAGCAATTTTTCCACGCGCTCGCGAATTTCCGCTTCCGGTGGACGCGTGGTTTTGGGACGCACGCGCAAACCGAAAGCGATGTTCTCGAACACGCTCATGTGGCGAAAGAGCGCGTAATGTTGAAACGCAAAACCGGCCTTGCGTTCGCTCGCTGGAATCTGCGTGACGTCTTCGCCGTAAAATAAAACCTGCGCTTCGCCTGTATTATCAGGGAATTCCAAGCCCGCGATGGTTCGCAGCAGCGTGGTCTTGCCGGAGCCGGACGGCCCGAGCAGCGCGACGAGTTCGCCGGATTCGACCTTCAAACTGACGTTGTCGAGCGCGGTGAAGTTGCCGAACTTTTTGGTGATGTTTTTGACTTCAACACTCATGCAGATTTTTCAGTTTCGTTCAGCGCGGCGTTTTTATGTTCGATCCACGTCTTCAAGCCCAGCGTGACGAGCGCCAGCAATGCCAGCAGCGAAGCCACGGCGAAGGCACCGGCGTAATTATATTCGTCATACAACGCTTCGATGTGCAACGGCAAGGTATTCGTCTCGCCGCGAATCTTTCCGCTGACGACCGACACCGCGCCAAACTCGCCCATCGCGCGTGCGTTGCACAAAATCACGCCGTAGAGCAGTCCCCATTTGATGTTCGGCACCGTGACGCGCCAAAAAGTCTGCCAACCGCTCGCGCCAAGCACGCGCGCGGCTTCTTCTTCGCTGCGACCTTGCGCTTGCATGAGTGGAATCAATTCGCGCGCCACGAACGGAAACGTGACGAAAATGGTCGCCAGCACAATTCCCGGCACAGCGAAAATGATTTTGAAATTGTGTTCGTTCAGCCAGTTCGCCAGCCACGGGAAACTCGGATTATCCGCATTCAACCAAAGCCCCATCCAGCCTTGCGCGCCAAAAACCAGCACGTAAATCATGCCGGCGATTACTGGCGAAACCGAGAACGGCAGATCGATCAGCGTGAGCAAAATATTTTTGCCGGGGAAATCAAATTTCGCGATCGCCCACGCCGCGCAGACACCAAACACGCAGTTCAGCGGGACCGAAATCGCCGCCGCGAGCAGCGTTAATTTGATCGCGCTCCACGCCATCGGATCGGTGATGGTATGGAAATAAAAGCCGATTCCTTTCGCCAACGCTTGAGTAAAAACAAAAATCAGCGGCAGAAAAAGAAACAGACTGATGAACCCCAGCGCGAGGCCGATGAGCAAACGTCGCACCCAAGGCGGTTCGCTGGTGGTGTGTCGGCGCACCGCTGGATGAGGCAAATGAAATGTCGTGGCGGCGGGCGTCATGCGAGATTGTTGGTGTTGTAGCGATTCGTCCACCATTGCAGCACGTTGATAGTGAGCAGGAGCACGAACGAGGCGACGAGCATCACGACCGCGATAGCCGTGGCCTTGCCATATTCAAACATGTCGAGCTCCTGCATGATCACCACCGGTGTGATCTGCGTTTTCATGGGAATGCCGCCGGCGATGAAAATCACCGAGCCGTATTCGCCGAGCGCGCGAGCAAAGGCCAACGCAAAACCCGTCAGCAGTGCCGGCGTGAGCATCGGGAAAATTACCCGCCAGAAAACCTGCCAACGATTCGCGCCGAGACTGGACGCGGCTTCTTCCAATTCCGGATCAAGGTCTTCGAGAATCGGCTGAACCGTGCGGACGATGAAGGGCAAGCCGATGAAGGTCAGCGCGATGAAAATTCCGATTTGCGTATTGGCGACCTTGATCCCAAGCGGTTCCAACCACTGCCCAAGCCAACCTTTGCTGGAATACAAGGAAGCCAAGGTGATGCCGGCCACGGCGGTCGGCAGCGCGAACGGCAAATCTACCAAAGCATCGACAATTTTTTTTCCAAAAAACTCGTAACGCACCAACACCCACGCCACGATGAGACCAAAAACGGCGTTGACCAAAGCAGCGAGCAAAGACGCCCCAAACGTGATGCGATACGATGCGATCGCCGTGGGCATCGTGACCGTCTGCCAAAATTCATTCCACGTCAGCGAGCTGGTTTTCAAGAACACCGCTGCGAGCGGAATGAGCACGATGAGTCCAAGATAAAAAACAGTGAAGCCGAGCGTCAGTTTGAAGCCCGGCAGCACACGGATTTTTTTGCGCCTGATTGTTTTTGCCACCACGGTTTAGAGGTTGGGAGCGTAGGCGATGAACTGATTGTATTCGAGCAAAATTGTCTGGAGCGCCGCGACGAACGCGAGTTCTTTCAAATGCGTGGGCGGGGTGGCAGGCGTTTCCAAGATGATTTCAAACGGCCGCACACGCGCGCGCGGCGGCATTGTCAACGCTCCCTCGTAGCACTGGCGAATGATGCCGTTGCGCGCGGGAAATCCGTCAATGATTGGACGCTCGTCGCGCGGAATAAATTGCTCCGCCGCCGCTAAGGCCGGCTTGATCAAATGCTGCGTCAAGGTTGCGCCCCGGGCATATCCGTAAAAACCGTGGCTGGTATCGTCCGTGTGCAGCGAGATGATTCCCTGAAACGAACGCGCTAATAAATCGGCCTGTAACAATTGCACTTCCGGCTCGGCGGTGTGGCGCCAGAACTCGCGGTTCAAATCTTTTCCGTTGCGCGAATGGCGCGTGCCATCCTCAAAACCGGTGGGATTGCAGATCGGATAAAAGGACAAATAATATCCGGCGGCAATCTCGGGTTTGGCTTCCAGCACTTTGATGAACCGTATCAGCGCGTGCACGCCCTCGGGTTCATCGCCGTGGATGCCCGCAAAAATACCGATGCGGATGGGCGTATCGCCGCCGCGCGGCCCGACGAACAGATAACGCGGCAGTTCATAGCGCTTGCCATTTGCGTCAAACTGGGCGTCGTGGTTGGCGACGAGGTTGGGCGAGGTCCGCGCGATTTCATCCAACGGCGCGAGCAATTCCGCAAGGGGGCGACCTTCCTTGCGCGGCGTGCGCCCAGCGGTTTTAACTGGCGATTGAGCGATAATCATAATTTTTTTCTGTTCTGGAGCCGGCGGCGCAAAGGGTGTTTCCCTCTTCATTCAGCATCACTTCAAGATCAACAATTAATCACGGTCGGACATTCCGCCAGGGTGTGAGGGCTGTCGCCGTCCGGCATTTGCAACGTCGCGGCGGGATGCCGTTTGTCTTTCCATAGATCCAATGTTTTTGTTTTTTGGAACTTACGGTCGTCCGGTCAGCGCTGATGGATTATTTCGGTTTTTTTTGTCGTTTATTTTAAGCGGCGGGCTTATCCAGCCGCACTCTTTCTCGCTTTTCTATCTGGGTCACCTGCGAGTCATGCACGACAATTTCCACTACGCCATAGCGCAGCGAATCCACCTGCCGCCGGACAAGTTCCAGCCATTCCGATCGTTCGCCCAACGGTTGGGTTTTTTCATTTTTCGTGGTGCTCATGGGGTGATGGCTTCGAATGTTTTTTTACTTTTGGTAGATCTGATCAAACACGCCGCCATCGGCGAAGTGAGTTTTCTGCGCATTGGCCCAACTGCCAAATTGCGATTCCAGCGTGACCAGCTTCAGGTCGGTAAAATTATTGGCATATTTCTGGGCGATGGCTTCCGTGCGCGGACGGTAATAATTTTTTGCCGCGATTTCCTGACCTTCGTCCGAGTAAAGGTATTTCAAATACTCGGTCGCGACTTCGGTGGTGTGATGTCGCTTGGCATTTTTGTCCACGAGCGCCACGGGCGGCTCGGCGAGAATGCTCAACGACGGCGTGATGATCTCAAAATCATTGGTGCCAAATTCTTTGAGCGCGAGATGCGCCTCGTTCTCCCACGCGAGGAGCACATCTCCAATGCCATTCTTCGCGAACGTCACCGTGGAACCACGCGCACCGGTATCAAGCACGGGAACATTTTTATAAAGTTGCTTGATGAATTCACGCGCCGCCGCGTCTGCGTGATTATTTTTGTCGAGCGCATAAGCATAAGCCGCGAGATACGCCCAACGTGCGCCACCCGACGTTTTCGGATTCGGCGCCACCACTTTTACATCCGCTTTCACAACGTCATCCCAATCTTTGATGCCTTTGGGATTTCCCTTCCGGACCAAAAAAACAATCGTCGAAGTGTAGGGCGTGCTGTTGTTCGGCAAACGGTTCTGCCAATCAGCCGGGAGCAAGTGCGCCTGCTTCGAGACTGCATCAATGTCATACGCCAACGCCAGCGTGACGACATCGGCCTCCAGCCCATTGATGACTGCCTGCGCCTGCTTGCCCGAACCGCCGTGCGATTGATTGATCGTGACCTCATCGCCGGTTTTACCCTTCCAGTATTTCGCGAACGCCGCGTTATATTCGGTGTAAAGCTCGCGGGTCGGATCGTAGGAAATATTCAGCAACTTGATTTCCTTGGCATTAGCCGAAACTGCGAGCGCCGACGCCAGCATGATTTTCAAAAAACTTTTCATATTATTCGTGGATTATTTATGGAGATTTTTAAGTTTTAGAACGCCAACTGTATTCTCGTGAACAAGGTGTTTTCGTCCTGCGCCGCGACACTGCCCACGGCAAATTTCGAGCCGGCGTAACTGGAAAACGTCGTATGCGAGAAACTCAAATTCGCCCGGATATTTTTATTGAGAAACCAGTTCAGCCCGATCGACCAGGCCGCCGCATCAGCCGCAGATTTAGTCGGATCGGCCAGACGCGTCGCCGCCGAACCGAGGAACGCGTTGTTATCCACCCCCAACTCTGCGTAACGCGCCACCAACTGCCAGGCCCCCCAACCACCGTTGTGCGGATCAAACGGATGGCGCGGCGTAACCCCCGTGTAAGCTGCGTCCTCACCCGTCAGCACCCACGACGCCGTGATCTCAAAAGCGTTATTCTCCAAATCGCGAACCGGCGTGGCCACTGCCGCCGTCCGCCGCGCTTGTTGTTCCGAAACGACATATTCCGCGAGCAAACCCAAGGGCCCGTAGTAATAATAAGCCTGCGGCGAAATGCGCCAGCCATCCCCTTGCGCGTTCACGCCAGAATTGAACGTGAAGAAACGTTGTTGCCCGTCGCTCGCATAACCAGGCGTGAGGCCGGTGGCGGAATTCGTGGCAGGATTATTGAGCAGATAGCTGCCCCCCACACCGAAGCCGAGACCGCGCAAGGCGACATTCTCGGAATTTTTCCACGGCTGCAAAAACAACCGACCTGCAACCGCGCGATTGTCCTGAAACGACGTGTTCACCGTCGTGCCGTTGTAATCCGAAGCGCCGTTGAATAGACCCAGCGTGTAACTGGCTGCCCCATTGAAAACATCCCCTTTCAACGCCACGCCAAGATCGCGGTTCGGAACCAAATCGGTGACGATGGAACGCTCATTGAACGACGTCACCGGATCAGATTGCAACTGTTCCAGACCGATCGGTGATTTGAACTTACCCGCCTGCACCTGCAACCACGGACTGTAGCGATAGTTCAACCAAGCGTCCTGAATCTGCACCGTGGTGCCGCCAAAGTCGGGCGTGAAATTAAAGTCAAAGTCATGGAACACCGTGCCGGAAATGATCGGCCGCGCGCGACGAATCAGAAAACCGTCGTTGCCGTTCATGTTGCCGTCGTTAAAAAAAGTCCGGCTATCCAGCTGGGCCACGCCGTGCAGTTGGATGACAAAATTAGTGTCTCCCGAGCCAAGGGCAAAACCGTTGGCACCCAGCGAAATTTTCGGCGCGGTCTTGGCCGTCGCCGTGGCCGCTTCGTCATCAATTTCCCGTTCGCGTTGTAATACGCGAACTTTTTGATCGAGATCCGCGAGCTGTTTTTTCAACGCCGCGAAATCAGCGTCACTGATTTCCACAGCCTGCGCCACCGAGATCAGCCCCGCGCTAATCAGGGCCAATGTAATTTTATTTTGTAATTTCATTTTTTGTTATTTTCTAACAACGACTTTTTTTGTCGTCTTTGTCTGCAAATAAAAAACTGAATTTGATTCAGTTTTTTTTCGTCGTCCATTTTTGCTTCAGCTTTATTAAACTAAAGCGAAATAACGACTCGTCGTGTCGTTATAATGCCCTGCAAAAAAAAATTGTCAACGGGTATTGTAAATTGTTTTAGATGCCTTCGCCGCCAATGAATCCGCTGGAAATTTCGCTGCGAGTAAGCGGCAGTCCTTTAGCCACTTCGGCAAGGGTGGCGCGATCCATCAGGTTGGCAACGTAATTCCGGGCGTCAAAAAAAACGCGGCGAAAACGGCAGACCGCTTCTTGGGAGCAACGTTGATAACCCGTCACAGAAACGCAGTCAATTGGGGCAAGAATACCGTCGAAGTGGCGAACCACTTCACCCATTGTGATCTTCGTCGGGTTTTTGGCCAAAACATATCCGCCGCGAATTCCCGCGGTGCTTTCTACCCAGCCCTGCGATTTGAGGGCGAGCATGATCTGTTCAAGAAAACGTTTCGGCGCGTCGTTGCGCCGGGCCAACTCACGGATGGGTATCGGTGCTCCGCCATAGTGTTCTACCAGGGTAAACAAAGCCCGCAGGGCATAATCCGTCTTTTTTGAGACTCGCATTTAAAGACGATAAACCCGGTTGTTTTATAGTCAATCGGGTAATTTCCCAATAAGTTTCATTAACCAACAATGCGACCGCCTTCGTTGAGGAAGATACCTTTGAAATTCATCTCCAACGCTTGCGGATTACTGGCTTTGGATAAGGCTTCTTTCTCCGTAACGCGTCCGCTCTTGACGAGATTGAACAGGGATTGGTTGAACGTGCACATCCCGTCATCACCCCCGGTCTCAATGGCAACGGTGAGTTTGTCCAAGCGATTTTCCTCGAGCATTTTTTTGATCAACGGCGAATTGATCATGATTTCTAGCGCAGGCGTCATTTTACCATCCACCGTCGGCACCATGCGTTGGCAAACGACGCCGCGCAAACAGCCCGCGAGTTGGCGGCGCACTTGTTCGCGATCGTCGGCCTTAAAAAAATCGAGAATGCGCGTGATGGATTGCGCGGCCGTGGTCGTATGCAATGTGGAGACGACCAAGTGCCCGGTATCGGCCGCGCTGATGGCGGCCGTGAATGTCGTGGCATCGCGCATTTCGCCGAGCATGATGATGTCGGGGTCCTGACGCAAAACGTGTTTCAACGCGCCATGGAACGTGGCGGTGTCCAAACCGATCTCGCGCTGTTCGATCACGGATTGGTTATCCTCGAAAACAAATTCAATCGGGTCCTCCAGCGTGATGATGTGTTTTTTGAAATTACTGTTTATGTGCTCGATCATCGCGGCGAGGGTCGTCGATTTTCCCGACCCGGTGGAGCCGGCGACGAGGACGATTCCGCGATGCGATTCGGCGAGCGTCTTGATGCTTTCGAGCAAACCGAGTTGCTCAAAACTCGGCACCGTCGCTTTGACGTGACGCATCGCGAGCGCCCACTGACCGCGCTGCTGAAATAGATTCGTGCGGAAGCGGCCCACCTCCGGAACGAAATAGGAAAAATCCACTTCGCGCTCTTCCTCCAGCTTTTTCTTCATGTGGATCGGCACGATGTTTTCCACGACGCGGTTCATCCAGTCCGTCGTCGGGTGCGGACACTCGACGGCGACCAACTCACGGTTGATACGGAAAATAACGGGCGTGCCGGTTTTAATATGCAAATCGGACGCGCCACCTTGAACGGCTATTTTTAAAATTTTATTGAACAGTTCCATGCGCGAAAAATTAACTGAAATTTCAACAAACGCCAGCGGAGAAAAATGCCGGTGGCAGCACAATTTCAAAGCTGATGGGGGGAGCGTCCTCGCGAAAACCGCGAGCACGTTTTGGCGAACGTCGGTCCTCCAGGACGCTCGCCCCACCAAATTATAGAGCCACTACCCAATCCGAGACCACGGCGAAAAAATGAAACGGCGTTTTTCCTTTTGCAAATCCACCGCCGCTGGCAAATTTTTCGCGTGGGAATCTC
>JANYFN010000022.1 GCA_025362675.1 Limisphaerales bacterium
GGAGAGTTTCAGCATGACCGAGATGGAATACGCGAAGGAAATTTCCGAAGCGGTCATGGACGTGTGGCAGCCGACACCGCAACGCAAAATGATTTTGAATCTGCCGGACACCGTTGAGGTCGCGATGCCCAATGTTTATGCAGATCAAATCGAATGGATGTGCCGCAATCTCAAAAATCGCGATTCGCTCGTCATCAGTTTGCACACGCACAACGACCGCAGCACTGGTGTCGCCGCGACGGAACTTGGTTTGCTCGCCGGCGCGGATCGTGTTGAAGGAACCTTGTTCGGCAACGGCGAACGCACTGGCAATTTGGACATCGTGACCGTGGCTTTGAATCACTACATGCACGGCATTGATCCGAAATTGGATTTCTCAAATCTCGCGGCGATCATTGACGTATATGAGCGCAGCACCGGCATGACGGTTCCGCCGCGCCAGCCGTATGCAGGCGAGCTGGTTTTTACTGCGTTTAGCGGCTCGCATCAGGACGCGATCAAAAAAGGTTTGGCCGAGCGTGAGAATATTTCCGGCGCGCCGTGGGACGTTCCTTATCTCACGATTGATCCGGCGGACATTGGTCGCAAATACCAAGAAGTTATCCGCGTCAATTCGCAGTCAGGCAAAGGCGGTGTGGCGTATTTGTTGGAAACAGAATTTGGCATTTCGTTGCCAAAAGATATGCAGCGCGAGTTCGGTCCGATTGCGAATGACGCGGTGGATAAACTTGGTCGTGAAGTTTCCGGCGCGGAATTGAAGGCGATGTTTTGGAAAGAATACGTTGAACGCGTTTCTCCGTGGACACTCGAAAACTTTACTACTTACAGTAAGAATGGGCAGGTAAATTGTCAGGGAAATCTGTATTGCAACGGAGTTCAAACTGGAATAAACGGCAATGGAAACGGGCCTTTGGCAGCGCTGGTTAATGGCATTTGCCAGATTTCACGCGCTCCGCGTTTTGAGATCACCAATTACAGCGAACACGCGTTGAGCAGCGGCGAGGGTGCGGCGGCGATTGCCTACATCCAGATCAAATCCGCTGACGGCAAATCCCGCTGGGGCGCGGCGGTGGACACGAACATCGAACTCGCGTCGGTGAAAGCCGTGTTGAGCGCACTGAACCGGCTGTGATGATTGCGGTGGAGTAACACTCACACTCATTTTTTCATTTCAAAACGCATAACTGCTTTGCCACAAATTAAAACTGTGGTTTAAAAACGCGCGAACATCCGTTTAACGCGGCGATTAAAAAATTCGCCGCACCTTCATTGATAATGAAGCCGAAAGCGCGACACGATGGCTAAACGGAAATGTGCGTAAGAGTATCGAAGTAGGCGTAGTTGCCGATTGACCTCTGACGGATATAGCATAGCCTCTAGTCGAATAGTCGCACTTTTTTGTCGCATAGGTGGCAAAAGAATTCGCTTAATCCCATGAGAACCGGACCGGAATTGATTTTGGCCACCACGCGCTTTGCGAAAGATGACACTCTACGCAGTTGGTGGTGTGTGCTTTCGACATTGTTTCTTTTGCTGGCGGCGCTGGCAGGGACGCTTTGGAATTTTCACTTGCTCGCGCGCATCGCGTGCAGCGTTCTGGCTGGATTATTGATTCTGCGATTCTTCGTCATTTATCACGACCAACAGCACCACGCCATTCTGCCGAGATCGCGCCTCGCCGAAGGTCTGATGCGGGTCTTCGGCATTCTGGCGATCAGCCCGAGCAGCGTCTGGCGCAGTTCGCACAACCATCATCATAACCATAACTCCCGGTTACGCGGATCGCAGATTGGTTCATTTCCGATTATGACCCGGGAGCAGTTCATAAAAACGCCGCCGGACAAACGCCGGGCTTACCTCTTCACGCGCCATCCGCTCACGATTTTGTTCGGCTATGTTTTCATGTTTCTGTTCGGGATGTGTCTAAACCCTTTTTTAAATAATCCGAAGAAACATTTAGACTGCCTCGTCGCCTTTGTCCTTCACATCGGCATTAGCGTGCTGCTGGTCTATTATGGAGGCTGGCTGGCACTATTGTTGACGCAATTGATTCCGCATTTCATCGTCCACAGCATCGGAACCTATCTGTTTTACGCCCAGCATAACTTCCCTGGTGTGACGTTCAGCGACAATGCCGGTTGGACTTATGAAAAGGCCGCACTGGAATCCTCCAGTTTCATGCGCACCAACCCCGTCATGGCTTGGTTCACAGCCAACATCGGCTACCACCACATCCACCATCTAAATTCCAAAATCCCCTTCTACCGGCTGCCCGAAGTCATCCGGGAAATGCCCGAACTACAGTCACCAAAAACCACCTCGTTGAGTCCAGCCGACATTTTCCGCTGCCTGCGGCTGAAAGTCTGGTGCGTTGAAACGCAACGCATGGTCGGGGTCCGCAATTTGTAGAGAATCCGTCCAACCATCATGTCATTCACCGCCGCTCAAATCGCAAAACAACTCAACGGTGAAGTCATCGGTGACAGCACCATTACCCTCACCGGTTTTGCCTCGGCTCAACTCGCCCGCCCCGGCGACATTACATTTGCCGACAAAGAAGAATATTTCCGCTCCGCCGAAGCCAGTCCCGCCGCAGCTATTCTGTGCTCCGGGCCATTCACATCCACGACCAAAGTTCTTATCCGCGTTCCTAACGCCCGCATCGCGGTAGCACACCTACTGCCAACATTTTTTCCGCCGGATGAAATGCCACACGGAATCCATCCCAGCGCAAGCATTGCCGCATCGGCGCAAATTGATCCCACGGCGCACATCGGACCCGGTTGTGTGATCGGTGCACGCGTGAAGCTAGGCGCTCGCTCCGTGCTGCTGGGCGGCAATCACGTCAGTCGCGATTGCGTGATCGGCGACGACGTCTGTTTATTTCCCAACGTCGTGCTTTATTCGCGAACCCAGATCGGCAACCGCGTCAGCATCCACGCCGGCACCGTCATCGGTTCGGATGGCTACGGCTATGTGTTTGATGAAGGCCGTCACCGCAAAGTTCTCCAAGTAGGCAACGTCGAGATTCATGACGATGTAGAAATTGGCGCGAACTCAGCCATTGATCGTGGCGCGCTCGGACCCACGATCATCGGCCAGGGCACGAAGATTGATAACCTCGTTCACGTCGCGCACAACGTCGTCATGGGACGGCATTGTCTCGTCATGGGCCAAGTCGGATTTGCCGGCAGCACTCAGCTGGGCGACTACTGTGTGATCGCGGCGCAATCGGGCATTGCCGGGCACCTCAAGCTCGGCCCGCAAGCCACGGTCGGCGCGAAGTCGGGAGTGATGCGCGACGTCGGCCCGAAAGAAACCGTGCTCGGTATTCCCGCAATGCCGGACAAGCAAACCAAGCGGCAATGGATTGCCATGCAGCAATTACCTGAGATGATCCGCCGCCTACGCCAGTTAGAGAAACAAGTCGAGCAACTGCAAGCCAAGACTCCGTAAACTAGGCGATTGGAATTAGTTTTCAACTAACTCAGCGCGTCAATAATCTGCTGGTTGACTTCAAGCTTTATGAACCTTATAACCACTAAAGCGTTCTGCTAGGACTTGATTAGTAATAAATTCTGCGCGCTAGGCAATAAGACGAATTTTCATAAACGGTGCTCGCAGCCTTGTTACTCAAGCGAATCGTTACTGCGACCGCAATCGCTAGCCTCGTAAAAAAAATGCTGCTAATTAGTTTATCAATCCTGCATCACGTCACCCTCGCCGTGTTTGCTACCATCACTTTCACGGTCATCGCCAGGGGCCGGCGCCGGCGCGGAACGAATGGGCCATTGGCTGCCGGGCATTTTTCTAACACGGAACAAGAGCAAGCAAATAAGACGCGCAATCGGTAATATCGCACTATGGAATCCACCACCACCAACGGCTCCCCACCTGGTCAGCCGATAAGTCTGGCCACGTTGCCGGGCGCGCGCGGGGCGTTGGCACTGTTGTTATTCATCAATCTGTTCAACTACCTTGACCGTCAAGTGCTCGCAGCCGTCGTCCCGGATATCCGTCAGACGTTTTTCAATTCACCAGGAAGCAGCACGGCCTCGCTTGCCGGATTCCTGAGTTGGTTTCAAACTTCGTTCGGTTTCAAGCCGGAAAACGCGCTCATCGGACTACTCTCCATGGCGTTCATGGTGACCTATATGCTCTGCGCACCGATCTTCGGGCGCATGGCCGAGACTCGCTCCCGTTGGCTGCTCATCGGCCTTGGCGTGATTCTTTGGAGTCTCGCCAGTGGCGCCACTGGCTTAGCCGGATCATTCCTCATGCTGCTCATCACACGGTGTTTTGTAGGTGTAGGCGAGGCGGCTTACGGTCCGCTCGCGCCCACGGTGATTTCAGATTTTTATCCGATCCAAAAGCGCGGCCAAGTGCTAGCCTGGTTTTACATGGCGATTCCCGTGGGCAGTGCGCTCGGCTTTATCTTCGGCGAACAGATGGCGCATGCCTTCGGCTGGCGCTCGGCATTTTATTCTGTGGTGTTGCCAGGCATCGCACTAGGCCTGATTGCCAGCTTCAAAAAAGAACCGCCGCGTGGCCAGAGCGATCGCGCGCAGGCGCTATCCGCCCGCCGCGTCGTATGGAAGGATTATCTCGTGTTGGGACGCACGCCTTCCTATGTGCTCAATACTCTCGGCATGTGTGCGATGACTTTCGCCATCGGCGGCATGGCCTTCTGGATGCCGGATTACTTGAAAGAATATCGCGGCGTGACGGGTTCAACGGGGACAATGTTCGGGTTAATTCTCACCGTCGCGGGTATCGCCGCCACGCTGCTCGGCGGACTCGCCGGCGACAAACTGCGCACGCATTTTCCAGGCTCGTATTTTATCGTCTCGGCGGTAGCGATGTTCGCGGGCTTCCCGCTATTCCTCGGCGTGCTTTACGCCCCGTTTCCGTTCGCGTGGGTCTTTATTTTCCTCGCGTGCTTCTGCCTGTTCTTCAATACCGGCCCGACGAACACCATCCTCGCTAATGTAACGCATCCGGCGATGCGCGCGCAGGCATTCGCCGTCAATATCCTGCTCATCCATGCGCTCGGCGACGTGATCTCCCCAGTTATCATCGGCATCGTGAGCGACAAATGGAATATGAATGTGGCTTTCCTACTCGTCGGTCTGATGTTTATAGTAAGTGGGGTTTTCTGGATGCTCGGAGCCCGGCATCTGGCCCGCGACACCGCACTCGCGCCGACCCGCTTGGCCGAAAATTAATCCGTCGAGCGGCGAAATTTTTCTGCGATCGACAAGTGTTTTAATGTGCGAAGAAATGAAACCTAGTAAGCCACTATGAAATTCTGTTTTCACCTCCTGCTCCGCTTATGCTTTCGCTTCCGATCCTACAACGCGGAAGTCCTTAACTCTCCCGGCCCGGTGTTACTCATCCCGAATCATACCTCCTGGCTTGACTGGCTGTTTCTAATCGTGTGCCTAAGGAGTAATTGGAAATTCGTTACTTCCAGCACCACTGCCCAGAAGAGCTGGCTCCATCGACTTATCATGATCAACCGGCACACTTTCCCGGTCGATACCACCTCGCCGTATGCGGTGAAGCGCATGGCGGAATATCTGACCGGTGGCGGTAAACTGGTGCTTTTCGCCGAAGGCCGCCTCTCGCGCACCGGCAACTTGATGAAGGTCTTCGATGGCACCGGCTTTCTTATCTACAAAACAAAGGCAAAAGTCATCACGGCTTATTTGAGGGGCGCGGCCGTATTGCCGTTTTCCCCGAATCCGTCCTTAAAAAGATTTTTTCCCAAAGTAAGCCTGCATTTCAGCGCCGCATTAGTGGCGCCTAGCTTGGCTGACCAGAGCACGAGCCAGGCCCGGGCTAAACTGACCGCCTGGCTCCGCGACCAACAGGTGCGGCAGCAATTTGCAGTCGAGATGGATTTCGGGGTGAAAAATCTCTACGCAGCGATCGAGGAAACGGCACGTAATAAACCCGGATTTCATATTTTGGAGGACGTCACCTTAAAACCGCTGACCTACCGAAAACTAATGGTAGGTGCCGATCTTATAGCAGAAGTATTGCGGGACCGAGTCGCGGAGGATGAACGCGTAGGACTGTTATTGCCTAATATCAACGCCATGCCAGTCACTATGCTTGCGCTATGGAGTCTGGGTAAGGTGCCCGCCGTCATGAATTTTTCTACTGGCACCGCCGGCATGTTGGTCTGCGCGAAACTCGCGGGCTTAAAACAGGTGATCACTTCGCGCCTGTTCTTGGAGCGAACCCGGCTGAACGCGGACGATTTTACTCAGGCAGGACTTAAATTAATTTATCTGGAAGATGTTCGTGCCGGCATCTCCCGCGCCCAGAAACTTTTCGCGTTGCTGCGTTACCGACTCCACTTCACGCCGGCTGGTCGCTGTTTGTCTGCCGGCGATACTACGGCAGTGATTATTTTTACGAGCGGCTCGGAAGGTGTCCCCAAGGGCGTGGAACTAACTCATGGCAACATCCTCGCCAACATCCGGCAGATTCTCGCCGTCACAGACTTTACCGATCAGGATCGGCTTTTCAATTGTCTGCCGCTCTTCCACAGTTTTGGGCTTAGCGTCGGAACACTGTTGCCGATGGTGCGCGGACTGTATGTCTTTCTCTATCCCTCACCGCTGCATTACCGTCTAGTGCCCGCACTGATCTATGACCGGGACTGCACGATCTTTGCTAGCACCAATACGTTTCTAAATGGCTATGCGCGCAAGGCGCATCCGTATGACTTTAGCAGCCTGCGCTACTTGTTCGCAGCCGCAGAGAAGTTACAGGAAGCCACGTCGCTGGCGTGGTCCCAGAAATACGGAGTGCGAATATTGGAAGGTTACGGGGCAACCGAGTGCGCCCCATGCTTGAGCCTCAACACGCCCTTGGAACCACGGTATGGCTCTGTGGGCCGGTTGTTGCCGGGCATGGAATACAAACTGGAATCAGTGGAAGGTGTGGCGGAAGGTGGCCGACTTTATGTGCGCGGGCCGAACGTGATGAAAGGATACCTAAACGCTGATGCCAACGCCACATTCCATGCCTTCGAAGGCTGGTATGACACAGGCGACATCGTAACCGTGGACGCCGATGGCTATCTACATGTGCTCGGCCGGTTGAAGCGCTTCGCTAAGGTGAGCGGCGAGATGGTCAGCCTAACGGCGGTCGAAGACGCACTCGCCGGAGCGTTCCCGCAATACGGACTACGCTGCCAAGTAGCCGTCATTACTCGCCCAGACGAGGACAAGGGCGAAGCACTCGTGGCCGTAACCAACGAACCAAAACTTACGCTGGAAGAAATCCGTGCCGCCATCAAAGCTCGGGGACTGACAAATTTAAACGTCCCGCGCGAGATTATCGTGGTCTCAGAGATTCCTAAGTTGGGCACCGGCAAAGTGAATCACCGGGAACTTCAGGCAACACTATCCGCTGCGAAATAACCGTAGTTACCGACACGCTCGGCAGCACCGCCGCCATCAAAGAATTATCAGAACCAATCGCACTTATCCTAGCACTTATAAGGATGATAACTATTGGAATCGTGCCACGAGCAACTAGATTGTAGCCATATGTTAATCATGCAATTTAAGGCTAGAGATAAGGTCTGCTACCAGCGCGCCAATTCGTTTTATGTTTTGCATTTGGGCTATTTTCTTTCAGGAACCACGGTTTTAGTTTGTCCATTAACTCGGACTTTAACGAGGTGTGGATTAGCTGAGGTTAGCTGGTAGTGAGTCACGATGCCGTCCTTCCACGCGCAATCTACGGTGATGTTTCCGCGGGCGCGCAAACCGGTGAATGATCCATTGGCGGCCCATACTTGCGGTAGCGCCGGTAAAAGCTGAATTTCATCTTCCTGACTTTGCATCAGCATTTCACAGACGCCGGCAGGGTAGCCTAAATTGCCGTCAATCTGAAAAGGTGGACAGGCGTCGAGTAAATTAGGGTAAAGCCCGCCACCAGTGTAACCTTCTTTTTGCGCCAGGCATGGACGGATTAGATAGGTGAACAACTTATGCGCGCGTTCGCCATCCAACAAGCGCGCCCAGAGACAGATTTTCCACGCGGCACCCCAGCCCGTGCTCTCGTCGCCTCGGGCGTTAAGCGAAACGCGGGCAGTCTGGGCCAGCGCGGGCGTTTTCAGTGGCGAAATCTGCCGACCGGGATAGAGCGCGACAAGGTGCGACTCGTGACGGTGTGTGTCTTTCGGATCGTCTCGGTCTTCCATCCATTCCTGAAGCTGACCCCAATTGCCAATTTTCAATGGCTGTAGATGCGCCAGCTTATCGGCCAATGCCGAACGGAACTGCGCGTCCACGCCCAGAATTTTCGAGGCTTCTATTGTGCTGGTAAATAGATCCCACACCAATTCCATATCGAAGGAAATACCAGGCTCCTTGGGGCCGTGTTCGGGAGAAAGCCCGATCGGCGTGATCAGTGTGCCGTCGGGTTGCGTCTGCAAACTATCAAGCCAGAATTCGCAGACTTCCTTCATGGCTGGATAGGCGCGCTGACGAAGATAGTCGCGGTCACCCGTGTAGCGATAATGATCGTAACTGTTTTGCAGCATCCAAGCGCTTGCTCCCAGCACCCAATCCCAAGTAGAGCCGCCGAACAAACCGCTTTCGCCACGCATCACCCAACCGCGTTTGCCAAAAGCCTTGCGAGTGGCCTCGATACGCACCGCGCGAATAGAATTGATCCAATTAGCGTAGGGTTCGAAACACTCTGAAAGATTAGCCACATCTGCGAGCCAATAATTCATCTCTAGGTTGATGTCCGTGTGATAGTCGCAACGCCAAGGCGGCAGAATCTCATTGTTCCATTTACCCTGTAAGTTCGCCGGCAATCCGCCTGGGCGCGACGAGGCGATTAATAAATAACGTCCATACTGGAACAGCAATGTCTCCAACTCTGGATCTTGCGCGTCAATCAGTTTATAGTTACTCAAGCGCTGATTAGTTGGCAACGACTCGACCGCTTTGCTCGTCGAGCCCAATTCTAAGGTTACCCGGTTAAAATATTTCTGAAAATCGCCGACGTGTTCAGCCAACAATTTTTCGTAAGGCGTGCGCATAGCCGCGTCAAGCCGCGCATTGATGGCGCGATGTGGATTCGAGCCACGCCAACCTTTCGCTCGGTCTTGAACGAAGTCCGTGCCCGCATCAAGGAACAGCGTCAGACTATTGACGGACTTGAAGACAATCTTGCCATCGGCGATGGTGAGCGAGCCACCATCGTTGCGCGCGGCGACTTGGGCTTCATAATTTAGTGCGATCCCATAGGAACGTTGATCCTTTTTAGCCGAGCCTCCCTTATAAGTGTAACCTTGTAGCGAACCAGAAGAAACCAGCTCACCTTTATCCACCTTGATTTTGCCTTTGTGCATGTCCGTCAGCGCGACAGAGCCGTTCAGTGAACCGGGCTTGTCCGCCGTGAACCGAAAAACCATTACTTTAGATGGAAAACTGGCAAATGACTCACGGCGAAAGGTGACACCATCACTCTCATAGGAGACCGAATGAACAGCGCGTTGGAGATCCAGCTCGCGCCGATAAAGAGTTCCGTTCGTCTGCGTGAATTTAATAAATACATCACCAAAAGGCTGATAGGCGCCCGTATCGTGCTCATCACCGATCCACAGGCTCTCTTCGTTAAACTGAATGTGTTCCTCCGGTATCCCGCCGAAAATCATAGCGCCAAGGCGACCGTTGCCGATGGGCAGTGCCTCGGTTTGCCAATCCGTAGCGGGTTGTCGATACCAGAGCGTCAACGGTGGCTTAGTCGTTCGCTCCTTGGCTAACGTTATCACTTCATCCGCTTGCGTCAGCGTGAAGGAATTCAACAACAGAGTTCCGACCAGTGCTAATCTTTGAGTTAATAGTCTCATCAAGTTTCTATAAATAAATTTATAAGTGTTACTAGTTACTGACCGCGCCAATGAGTTACTAACATCAGTTATAAGTGCTCAATAAATTCAAGTTGACTGCGTAATTTTGTTGAGAAGGTTCACTACTCATTTACAAATTTCAAGGTTCATCGAACGGTGTGACTCGTGTTAAAACGAACGCCCACGCGACACCCGCCAACTTTACTCGGGACGGCAGGTTCGCCTCATTAAATTACTTTTTTAAACACTTATTTTGTCAGCGGCAAAGACCATTGATCCCGCCACTGCACCAGTGGTTTTCCATCCATGTCAAATTCCAGCGGCAGCCAGACGTAACGCGAATCTTGCAGGTGCCATTTATTCCAGCGATCAAACATGGCGATCAACTGGTTCGTTTGCCCAGCGACCGGGAGGACGAAGGTGCTTTGGCATAGAAAAGTTTTGTCCGCATTCTCACCGCGACAGGGATTGCCTAATTCGGTCCACGGGCCAAAAATATTATCCGCTACCGCCGAGCGAGCGGTGTTGGGATCCCACCCCGAGCAACCGGACGCGATCATATAATATTTGCCGTTCCGCTTGAACACCGCCGGGGCTTCCGTCGAGCGACCAATAAAGATGCGCGCATATTTGCCGGCAGGCTTGAGGTAGTCATCCGTCAGCAGCGACACCTGCATCGTAGGATTTCCCTCCGATGCGTAAAATTGATATGCCTTCCCGTCGTCATCCACAAACAAGGTCATATCACGCGCCATCTGGCCGCCTCGAAAATCGCGCGCCAAAAAGTTGGTTTCTTGATGCTTCTTGTCCTTGGCTGTGACATTGATCGGCCAGACGCCGGCGTTTGGGCGGAAGCTGCCGAGATATTTGAACGGCCCGGTTGGCGTATCACTAACCGCCACGCCCGAGCGCGCGGCGGCGTAATTCGGACTGTCTTGATGCAACCACATCACAAACTTTTTCGTCCTCGCGTTGTATATGACCTTGGGGCGCTCGATGACGTTTTCACAAGCTAGGTCGTGATCTGGATCTTCGGCCACGGAAGGCAGCGCCAGACCTTCATTTTTCCAGTCGTAAAGGTTGGTGGAAGAATAGCACGAAACGCCGCCAGCGATGACACGCGTGCCACCCCAGGTTTTATTGACCTGCGAAAGATAGGTCCGGCCTTCTTTCAATTCGCCATACCAATAATAGACGCCGGCGTGAAATAAAATGCCGCCGCCATGGGCATTGATCGGCTGGCCGGCGGTATCATTCCAGATTTGCCCGGGACGGAAGTTTGCGTGCGGTTCGTCGGCACACAAAGCTTTCAATGACGCCAGGCAGGTAAACACGAGCGCGGTAAAGGACAAGCTTGATTTCTTTTTCATGTTATCGAAATAATTTGATAAGATATCTTAGCCACTAAACGGATTGTAGCGGAGAAAAATTTTCGGTGTAACGCCTCATAAATTCGCTGCGCCAATGGCAGTAGGACCATCTCTCTCGGGTTGGGCTTTTTCCAATTTATTCAAGTCCACCAACTAAAGCAGACCCTCTTTCACTGCTTTCGCGACGGCGGCGGCTGAAGTGTGCACATGGAGTTTGGCGTAGATATTTCTGAGGTGGGAATCCACGGTGTGATAGCTCAAATCCAGTTGCTCAGCGATGCCTTTCATCCCCTGCCCTTGGGACATCAACCGCAAAACTGATTGTTCGCGGTTGGTCAAAATCTGAACCGGCTTGGGCGCGGCGCGGCCAGAAAGCATGTCCAACACCGACTTGGCTACCTGCGGAGTCATCGGTGCCCCACCCGAAATTGCTTCTTTGATTGAACGAACAATCGAGGCTGTGTTAGATGGTTTGAGCAAGTAACCCGAGGCACCTGCGCAAACGGCTTTGAACACTTTCTCGTGATCGTCAAACACCGTCAACATCACGATTCGGGTAGTGGGCGAAAGCGTTTTGATCTGCTTGATGGCATCAATGCCGTTGAGTCTCGGCAAGCCCACATCTAATAAAACCACATCCGGAACGGCTCCAGCGTGCAATGCGTCTAACGCATCTTCCGCATTGGAAAACTGGTTACTGCATTTCATGCCGGCCATGCCGTTGACCACTCGAGACAGCGTGGTGCGGAAGTTTTGGTTATCCTCGATGAGCCAGACGCTCACCGGCGGAGTGGATTGCGATTGGTCTGCCAACTCCGACTTGGCCACAAATTCTGTTTCGGTCAATTTCATTTGGCTTTTTTAAGATTTTTCAGTCTGGCTTTGCCGTTCTGAATGTAAATTGTATAATAAATAATATCCCTAATTAAATGGTTTCCGCCAGTCACGAGATTTCGTGAGGGGGGCGGTGAGTCTAACCGTCGTGCCGTTTTTGGGCTGACTGACCACCGTTAGTTCGGCCCGCATCTCCGCAGCGCGGTGCTGGAAATTTTTGAGGCCGTCGCCGGACCTTTTCTTGGTAACGTCAAATCCGACGCCGTTGTCCTTGACCTCAACCACAAGTTTTTCATCCTGGCAATACAACTTGATAGACACATGCGTTGCCTGGGAATGTTTGCGGATGTTGTTCAACACTTCCTTGAACAGCGGCGGCACATTTCGCCGGAGTTCGAGCGAAAGTTTGATATTGTCCGCCCGCTGCATTTCCACGAATTCATAGTTTAGATTTGCCAGCATAATTGCGGCAATTTGCTTGAGGCGCGCAATCAAATCTGAGAGGTGCTCGTGCGAGGGATTGATGATCCAAACCAAATCGCGCAACGTGTCCACGGTCTGGTCCGCCGTGGTGCGAATTTGAGCGAGGTCGCCAGGCTGGGGCATTTTTTCCATCACCTCAGTAAGCAGCGAAATGCTGCCCAGATTGGCACCGACTTCATCGTGGAGATCGCGCGCAATCTGCTGGCGCAGACGATCAAGCGCCCGTAGCCGCGCAAGTCTGACACGGTAAAAAATGAAAATCACGGCGACTGCCAACAGCCAGATCAACAGTTTAAACCATGCCGTCTGCCAAAAAAGCGGCAGCACTTGAAACGACAAATGAGCACCCGTTTCACTCCAGACCCCGTGATTATTGCAGGCAGTTACTTCAAAGTTATATTTTCCAGGTGGTAGGTGAGAAAAATA
>JANYFN010000062.1 GCA_025362675.1 Limisphaerales bacterium
AGCGGCGTCGCTAACTACTACAGCGACGACCAGAATGACAACTTGTGAATTGTTTTTCAACATTACGCGTGAGATTTTATTCGAGGAGCGGACGGGGTCAAGTCTGGAATTTTGTGACCGTAAAGTTTTAGCCACAGATGGACACAGATGAAACACAGACTATGGAATAAAAAATTATTGTGGCAGCCTAGAAAGTTCATCTACCGCAGTCGGCGAACCAGCATCGGCAGCTTTTTGAAGAAATGATCTAGCTTTGACCAAATCTTTGTCGAGGCCATTTTCTCCATCACGATAACATTGCCCCAAACGTAATAAACCATAAGGATCATTTCTGCTTGCCATATCCTGATACGATTTCAATAGTTTGTCCTGTGCAGTTTTTTTCTTGAAATCAGCTTTTTGTTTTGCGGTTGCAATTTCTTCTGCCGACCAAATTTTCGCACAAGGTCTGCCATAAATCAGCTTGTGAATGGTAAGTAGTTGTCCGGTAGAATTTGTGTAAGAATAATATGTTGAATCAAACGCCAACATTTTTTCATATTCTTCATTTGATGAAGCTGGATAAGGAAAATCTTCGACAAAAAACAGATCGTCACCGTAAAGAATTTTGCGTTGAAAGCTACTGTCATTAACCGTTGAAGACCCGTAAGTGTGTTTCCCATTTTTATGCTGCTCTTCAGCATTGGAATCGGATTTTGAAATGTAGTGATTGTTGTCAGACACTTCTGTGAACACTGACAAAACAGGTCCCCATTTACCTCTAAAAACCGCACCATCAAGAGTCGCCGATTCTACTTTGCCCTGAAACTCGACCCACCCGTTTCCCCGGGCAAAATTTGTGGTCTCTCCAATTTTCCGCCAAGGATCTTTTGAATAAATCCTGTGGAGCTCCTCGTTCATAGCGGCATTTTGTAAAGCTAGTGCTTCTTGCCGAGCTTCTTGTTTTGCATATTCTTGACGCCGCTGCTCCAATAATTCACCAGTGCCCCTGTCAAGCACGCTTCCTGCGGTAATGATGGCAAGCAGCACTTCATCTTTGTGTGCTATCAGGTCAGTATGGCTCCTATCTAAAATGCCGCCTGAAACGGTCTGGGGTTCACCCGTCCAGGCATAATTTTTTGTTGCAACCAGTAGAAGAATGATCATCCATCGAGATTTCATAGAGTTAATTCCCATATTTTGCTGCGCCCATCTCTTTATTATTTGAAATCCTGCCTAACTTTCAAAAATTGTCCAGACAAAGCCGCGCAGGCAAGTCGGGAAATTCCTCGCACATTTTTTATCTGTGTTTCATCTGTGTTAATCTGTGGCTGAAAATTATTTCCTTTCACCGCCACTCGTTTGCGCTTTCAATTTCCATCTATGTCGCACGAATACGTCTTGAAACCGTTCACGCCGGAGATCCGGTTGAACATTGACTATGCGCGCGAACTTAACGACCAACAGTTCGCCGCCGTCACCGCGCCGCCGGGACCGGCACTCGTCATCGCCGGCGCGGGTTCGGGCAAGACACGCACGCTGACCTATCGCGTCGCGTATCTGTTGGAACAAGGGATTCCAGCGGATCGAATTTTACTCCTCACCTTCACGAACAAGGCGGCGCAGGAAATGATGCGGCGCGTTTCGGATTTGCTCGGCCACGAATTACGCGCGCTGTGGGGCGGCACCTTTCATAGCATCGGCGCGCGGGTGTTGCGGCTGCACGCGGCGACGCTCGGCTATCAACGGGACTTCACAATTCTAGATCGCGACGATGCCCGTGATTTGATCAAGGCCTGCCTGCTCGACGCGAAGATTGACACGAAGGACAAACACTTTCCGAAGGCGGATGTCTTGAATGAAATATTTTCGCTCGCCGCGAATACGCATCAGACCATCGCGGAATTGGTGGAAGGAAAGTTTAATTATTTCGCCGCGTTCGTGGAGCAGATTGCCGATCAACATAAGCGTTACCTCGCCCGCAAACACGCGACGAACGGGATGGATTTCGATGATCTCCTCGCGCTCTGGCTCAAGCTGCTGCAAGACCACGCGGACGTGCGCGAGCAATTTCAGCGGCGCTTTCAATTCATCCTCGTGGACGAGTATCAGGACACGAACAAACTGCAAGGCGACTTGATTGACCTGCTCGCCGCGCGCCACAAAAACGTGATGGTTGTGGGCGATGATGCGCAAAGTATTTATGCGTGGCGCGGCGCGAACTTCGCGAACATTTTAGATTTTCCGAAGCGTTATCCCGGCGCAAAAGTATTCAAGATCGAAACGAATTATCGCAGCACGCCGGAAATCCTAAACGTCGCCAACGCCGCGATCTCAGCGAATGTAAATCAGTTCGCCAAGGAACTCGCACCGGCGCGCAAATCCGGCGCGAAACCCGCGCTGGTGCAATGTCAGGATGCTGGCCAGCAAGCGACGTTTATCGCGCAACGCGCTTTGGAGTTGCGCGAGGAAGGCACGAGCTTGAATGAGATTTGCGTGCTGTATCGCTCGCACTTTCACGCACTGGAATTGCAACTTGAACTCACGCGACGGCAAATCCCTTTCTCCATCACGAGCGGCATTCGTTTTTTTGAACAGGCGCACATCAAAGATGCGACCGCCTTTCTGAAATTTGTCGCGAATCCTAAAGATGAAATTTCCTTTAAGCGACTCGTGTTGCTGTTGCCCGGCATCGGGGCGAAAGGCGCGGAGAAAATTTTTCAATCTTTTCAAAGCAGTAGTCGAGGTGACGAGACTCTAATTGAAATCGGAAATGAGTTAGAGACTCCTCACGTCGTCTCCTACAAATTGGCGGCGGCGTTGCAAGCGTGCGCGAAGTTTGTTCCCAAAAAAGCCGCCGTGCCGTGGGCGCAATTTGTCGCCACCATTTCGCAATTGGAAGCCGACGACACCCGCCGGAGTGCCGCGAAAATGCTGCGCCTCGTGATGGACGCGGGCTATGACGATTACTTAAAAGAAAATTTCGATAACTACCAGCGCCGCCTTGATGAGATCCAGCAGCTCGCAGAATTTGCGTTTCAATTCGGCACGGTAGAAGAATTTCTCACGCAACTCGCGCTGCTCACGAACGTCGAGGCCGAGGCCGATCCCAAAGATGATTCGGATAAAATAAAGCTCTCCACCATTCATCAGGCGAAAGGTTTGGAATTCGAAATCGTGTTCATCATCATGCTGTGCGATGGCCTATTTCCGTCATCGCGTTCGACTGAGAGCAATGACGGCGAGGAAGAAGAACGCCGGTTGTTTTACGTCTCGGTCACGCGCGCAAAGAATGAATTGTATCTGTGTTATCCGCTCATTCGCGGCGGGTTTGGTCAATCGGGCGGGGACATCTATCAATCCCCTTCCCGCTTCCTATCCGAGATTCCCAGAGAGCTGATCAACGAATGGAATCTGCGTTGAAGCTGTAACACAAATATCACAGGGCGGAAACTTGACTTTCCCGAACACCGGATGCAGGTTAGCTTCATTAATTCGTTGCCGCCCATGAAACCCATTCTCGCCGTCTGCTGTTATCATCGCCGCTCTCGGGGCGGTTCAAATAAAATATTTTTGCCGATGGTTTCCCGAAGTCTGGTGGCACTGTTGATCTTGCTCACTGCGCGCCTTGGACCGGCGCAGATGATTGACCTTAATACCAACGGGATGAGCGATGTGTGGGAACAAATCTACGGAGCCGCCGCGTTGGCTCCGAGCGCGGACACAGATGGCGATGGCGTTCCCAATTCCAAGGAAGCTTTGGCGGGCACCAGCCCTTTTAACGCAAATTCACTTCCGAAAATTTCCACGGGAACCGTTTCTGGAAATAGCTTTACGGTCACGCTCGCGTGTGAACTCGGTAAACAATACCAATTGCAAAGTGTCAACACGCTGGACAGCACCAACTGGGTGGTCGAAACCAATGTGGTGGTGCGCAGTGGCACCACGCTGACGCTGACCGCTTCCGCCGGAGTGAATGGGAAATTTTTCCGCACCGCAGTTTCTGATGTGGATACGGATGGTGATGGCGTTAATGATTGGGAAGAATATAAACTCGGCCTCGATCCGTTCGATCCGTTGAGCAACGGGCAACTCGACAACAACGGGCAGTTGATGAACGACTACATTTATGCGACGGGTAAATTTGCCTTACAAAATATTTTCTCGATCACCGCCACCGACCCCACCACCGTGCAACCGGACCCCGGCCAGTCAGCGACAGATTTGGGGATGCTAACGATTTCGCGCGGCGGCTTTCCGCTTAAAACGGTCACGGTGAACGTCACGCTCGGCACCGGTGCCGGTTTCGCGACGGAAGGCGTAGATCATACTTTTTTACCACGGACGATCATCTTTCCCGCCGGCGTGAGTTCGCAAAATATTTCGGTGACTCCGCTCGCAGATACGAATCTGCAAACCTCGGTGATCGCCCAGATGAAATTGATCTCGGGCACTAATTACTCATTAAATTACGCGAGCAATGCCAGCGTGGTGATCTATCCTTCCATGACGCCGAGCGGCACGGGGCTGACGGGAAATTATTACTCCAACAGCAGCGTGACTTACGCGAGCACGAATAATTTTAACCCGGCGAATTTGAAGCTGACGCGTATCGACCCCACGGTGGATTACACTTGGGGCAACACCACAAACCCGATCACGAACACCGGTCCTTATACGGTGCGCTGGACGGGTCAGGTGCAACCGCAGTATCCGGAAACGTATTTTTTTGTGGTGAACTCAGACGACGGTTGCAAGCTCTGGGTGAACGACCAGCTCATCATTGATAAGTGGCAATCGCAGGGCGCAACGGATCAGACTGGCTCCCTCAATCTACAAGCCGGCGTGCGCTACAATATCAAGCTGGAATACTTGCAAATCAGTGGCACTGCCAGCGTGCATTTGAGTTGGTATAGTTATAGTCAGTCAAAAACCATCATTCCATCGGTGCGCTTATATCCGACAAATACGCCCGCCGCGCCGGCGACTATTACCAGCTCGCTTTCAGCGGTAGCCTTTCTCGGGCAGCCCTTCAGCTTCAATCTCACGGGCGCGAATACGCCGACGAATTTTACCGCGACTGGATTGCCGCCGGGATTAACGTTCAACAGCACCAACGGATTGATCAGCGGTATTCCCAGCTTCGCCGGAAACTATCAAGTCACCGTGACGGCAAACAATAGCGTTGGTCTCGGTGCGGCGCTCGTGAACATCCAGGTGATTGATACCGGCAGCGCGGTGGTGCGTGAAGTCTGGCTCGGCGTCACGGGCACGAACATCGCAGACATTCCCACCGGTTCGGCGGCGACCTTGACGAACACGCTCGGAACGCTGGAAGGCATCACGAACTACGGCGTAAATTATGGCGAGCGCATTCGTGGCTACCTCACGGCGACGAACACGGGCAATTATTATTTCTGGATCGCGGGCAGTGACGCGGCGGAACTTTGGATTGGCAACGATAACGAACCGGCGAATAAAATCAAACGCGCCAGCGTTTCTCCCGGCGGCGGCGGCACAACGTTCCGCAACTGGTCAACGCAAACGAATCAGCAATCCAAATGGCTTGCGCTCGTCGCGGGGCAAAAATACTACGTCGAAATTTTGCACAAGGCCGGCACGACGCCGAATGACAACTGGTCGGTCGGCTGGTCGCAAGATCCGGTCGGCACCAACACGTTGCCAACCGCCATCGTGCCAGGGTTTGTTTTATCCAAGTATTATCCGCTGCCGGCAAAACTGTTGAACGGCACGCTCTACTCGGCAGATATGCTGGCGCTGCCGGGCGTCAGCAGCATCGCGAACGGTTCCGCCACGTTGCTCGTGAGCGCGAACGGATCGCAAGCGGTCTTGAACTATTCCGTCAATGGCATTCCCGGCACGCATGTGGATCACATTTATTCTGACCCGTATCTCATGAGTCCCACGACGCTTGTGTTCGACATCGCCGCCGCGACGCCGCAGGCGGATGGCAGTTATCTTTGGAGCATCACGCCAAGCGGATCTTTGTCGGCGGCGGACATTCAGGAACTCATCATCGAGGGCAAGGCCAACATTGTTATCCAGACACCCGCGTTTCCGGCGGGGGAAATCGGCGGCCACTTCACGCTCGCGAACGGTGCGCAATCGTTCACCGCGCCACCCGCGCCGCCCGCTTGGACGGACGATCACGCGAACACTAACGCGGCCGCGCGTTTCCTAATTCAATCCACGTTCGGTCCCAACGCTTCGGACATCGCCAACGTGCAGTCGCTTGGTTATTCCGGCTGGATCAGCAACCAATTATCCCTGCCCGTGTCGCATCATTTGCCAGTCGTGATGGCCAACATCACCGCCGATCCGACCACGCCGTTTCCGAGCACGCTTTGGTTCAACGCGTGGTGGCAGCAGTCCGTCACCGCGCCGGATCAGTTACGCCAGCGCGTCGCGTTTGCCTTGAGCGAGATCATGGTGATTTCCGAAAACGGTGTATTGGTGAACAATGCCAACACGCTCGCCGCGTATTACGACACGCTGCTGGACAATTCGTTTGGCAATTACCGCAATCTGCTCAAGGCCGTGACGCTCACGCCGGGCATGGGGCTTTACCTGAATATGCAGGGCAACGACATGGGCAGCCTAGTGACCGGCTTGCACGCCAATGAAAATTACGCGCGCGAAATCATGCAGTTGTTCTCCGTGGGTCTTTACCGGCAGTGGCCCGACGGATCGTTGATTTTGAATTCGCAAAATTCGCTCGTGCCGACTTATGACCAGAACACCGTCATGGGTTTTGCCAGCACATTCACCGGCTGGAACTATTATCAGACCAACCAAGCGAACGGACGGCTGCCATCCAACTTTTATCCGAACTACAACGCTACGAACCCGATGGTGCTCGTGCCGACGCATCACGAACTCGGCACGAAAAAACTTTTGGACAACGTGATGATCCCGGCCGCCGTCGGGCCGCAGGCCAATTCAGCAGTGACGAATTTTGACAATTATTGTTCCG
This sequence comes from Limisphaerales bacterium, assembly GCA_025362675.1. Classification (GTDB taxonomy): domain Bacteria; phylum Verrucomicrobiota; class Verrucomicrobiia; order Limisphaerales; family UBA11358; genus UBA11358. The sequence goes on from JANYFN010000062.1 coordinate 6,974, forward strand.
CCAATCTGGAGGCGGCGATGGACTCCCTGTTCAACAATCCTAACGTCGGGCCATTCGTCTGCCGCCAGTTGATCCAGCGCCTGGTTACGAGCAACCCAAGCCGCAATTACATTTACCGCGTCACGCAAAAATTCAACGACAACGGGAACGGCGTGCGCGGTGATCTGTCAGCCGTGGTTCAAGCCATCTTCCTAGACTCGGAGGCGCGCGCCACGAATTTTATTACGCTCAACACTTACGGCAAGCAGCGTGAACCGCTGTTGCGCGTGACAGCGATGGCCCGGGCGTTTCCCGCGCCGCCCAACAACGGCGGCACTTACGTCCAAAGCGGTTTCCAAACCATCACCATCACCACCACCAACGCGCACCGCATGAATTCCGGCGACCAGGTGCTGCTGTTTTTCACCGACACTTCCGGCAACGCCACGCCGCCGAGCCAGAATTACAGCGTCACCGCCACTGGCTCGAACACGCTTACGCTCACCGCGCCGAACCTGATGAGCGGCTCTTACTCGCAGCAGACCAATGTCATCACCGTCACCATTTCCAACCACGGTCTCGCGGTGGGCGACATTATTTATCTCGCCTTCACCAGCGGCGGGGCGTCCGGCGGTTTGTATCAGGTGGCGACGGTGGTTTCTTCGTCGGTGTTCACGGTGAATGCGCCGCTGGACAATTTGACGCATAACGGACTTTGCGTTTTCCCGCGCATCGTCGCTGCCGGCTTCACGCAGACAGCCACCAACGTCACCATCAGTTGCAACGGCCCGCATGGATTGGCGGGAAATTCCACGGTGTATATCAACGCGAACACCGTGCTGCTGCCGCCGGGTCAGTATCTGGTGAAGACCATTCCTGACCCGACGCACTTTACGATCATCGTCACCAATTCTGCGAACCAGACGCAAAGCAGTTTTAATCTGTATCCGTTCAACGCCCCGCCGCTCAACCGCAGCGGCACGGTGAGCGCGCAGGAAGACAATTGGAACATGGGCTACACGGACACCAGCTCGACTTACAATCTTGCCCAGTCGCCGCTGCGCTCGCCCACAGTATTTAATTACTTTTTTCCAGATTTTGCATTCCCCGGCGCCCTCGCCTCGGCGGGCTTGACCACTCCGGAATTTCAACTGACCTCGGACACCGGCGTGGCGTTGCAGATGAATTTTATCGAGGCGGGCATCCTTGGCAACGCCGCCAACACCAATGGCCTTTCCAGTTTCAACACGGGGAACGGTGCGCTGGTTCTCGATATCGGCGCGTGGATGAATACCAATTACACGGCGAACGCCAACGTGCCCGTGCTCGTGGATAATCTGAATGCGCTGTTGCTCGCCGGCCAGTTGAACGCGACGGCCAAAACGAACATAGTCAACTATGTCACCAACCTGACGAACTTTCCTTTCAGTTCGCCGCCGACCGCCACGCAACAACGCGACCGGGTTCGCGCCGTGGTGCATCTCATCACTGCTTCACCCGAATACACCGTCCAAAAATAATTTATGAACGAGAAAAATATTTCCGTCATTACCCGCCGGGATTTTCTACGTCGCGCCGCGTGCGCCGCCGTCGGCACCGCCGCGATGACTTCGGCCATTCGCGATCTGCGCTTCATGAACGCCGCCGTCGCCCAATCCAACATCAGCGATTACAAGGCGCTCGTGTGCCTGTTCCTCGCCGGCGGCAATGATTCGAACAACGTCATCCTTCCCACCGTCACTTCGGAATACAATAACTACGCGGCCATCCGCACGGCGATCCTCGCCATTCCGTCCGCCTCCATCCTGAACACCGGCTACACCGACGCCGTCGGCCACAGTTACGGATTGCATCCTGCCATGCCCGAACTGCTGACCTTGTTTGGTGAAAAAAAACTCGCCCCACTCCTGAACGTCGGCACGTTGCTTTATCCCATGACCCGGGCGCAGTATCAGTCCGGCATTCTCGCCAAGCCACCGCAGCTTTTTTCCCACGCCGATCAAGTGACGCAATGGCAGACCTCCATTCCTGACCAGCCCGCGCTCACCGGTTGGGGCGGGCGTTGCGCGGACTTGCTGAATTCCGTCCAGCCCGGCGCACCGATTTCACTTTCCGTTTCACTGGGCGGGGCGAATACCTTCGAAGTCGGTAACATCATTTCCCAATACGCCGTGTCCACCAGCGGCGCGATTTCATTGCAAGGCGTTTCCGGCCCGCGCCTGTCCGCACTGACCAACATCCTCGGCCTCTCCTATCCGAACATGCAGCAGCAGGCCTACGCCAGCGTGGCCAACCACAGCATCCAGACCGGCAGCGTGTTGAACAACGCGATCACCAACACGGCGGCCAATTTTTTCACCACGCCGTTTCCCACCACCATCACCACGCCCAATGGCGGCAGCACGTTCACGTCGAGTTTGAGTTCGCAATTAAAAATGGTCGCGCGGCTCATCGAAGCCGGCAGCCGCGCCGCAGCCAGCGGCGGCTTTGGCATGAAGCGCCAGATTTTTTTCTGCCAGGTCGGCGGCTACGATCTGCACACCGGCCAGACGAATTACACCACGGCGAATCCCAACGGCGTCATCCTCGGACCACACGCAAATCTGCTCGCGGAATTAAGCCAGTCGCTCTACGCCTTTCAGCGCGCGATGGAGCAGCTCGGCCTCTCGCAAAAAGTCACCGCGTTCACGTCGAGCGATTTTGGCCGCACCTTTCCGAGCAACGGTCAGGGCAGCGACCACGGCTGGGGCAGCCATCATTTGATTCTCGGCGGCGCGGTCAACGGCGGACAAACTTACGGTGCCTTTCCCGCGCTCACCGTCAACGGTCCCAACGACACCAGCACCGGCCGTTGGATTCCCACGACGGCCATTGACCAATACTTCGCCACGCTCGCAACGTGGTTTGGCGTGGACAACAGTAATCTTTCAACGGTGTTCCCGAACATCGGACGCTTTGCCACGCCGAATCTGGGTTTTGTGTGATGAAAAAGTTTTTGGCTCTCATCCTCGCCGTCGTCCTCGTGCTCGTCTTCCTGTTGCTGCCGAAAAAAAATTCTGCCCCGCCGCCGGGAAACATTTCTCCCGAGGCCAGCATTTCCAACGCCTTCGCCACCGCCACCTCGTCGGCGAAAGCGGCGATTGATTCCAGTTTCCCCGCCGCGCCGGCACCGGAAAAAGCCTTGCCCGCTGCGGTGCCGGGCTTTCTGCCCAAGGCCGGTAAAGCCAATCCGCCGGAAATCACGAGCATGGAACCGCGCATCGTTTTGGGCAATGTTCGCAACGCGATAATCAACTATGGCCAGCGGTTCAGCGGCAATCCCGTTGGCTCCAACGCCGAGATCACCCGTGCGCTACTAGGCGACAATCCCAAGCAGGTGAATTTCATCAGCACCGACTCCGGCCTTCGCGTCAATGCCAACGGCGAAATGACCGATGCGTGGGGCACGCCCTTTTTCTTCCATCAACTTTCCGGCACCGACATGGAAATCCGTTCCGCTGGCCCCGACAAAATCATGTGGACGGATGATGACCTCGTATTGCACTGAGGCGGCGCTGGAGTTCAAAATTCACCTTATTCCCTCGGACACGCTCAAACGTGAAACTCAAATCTCAAAAACTAAACCCCGCGAGCAGACGCACATTCAAACGCTCGTGGCCTTCAAGTTCGAGGTGCTGATTGCCATCCGGGTCGCCGGTGAACGTTGCGCCGTAAACTTGCGGCAGCACTGAAAACGCTGCCCACCATTGTTGCCGGTGATAACTCAGAGTCGGCCCGACATAAAGCGCCGTATTTTCCCATTCCTTGTAGTCGGGAAATTCATTATGGTCGCGCATTTCCAAACCCAGCGTCCAACGCGACGTTAATCTTCGAGCGAGACCGGCGGAGATTTCCACTTCACCTTCCTGCTCGCGAAAATCATTCCGCCACTCTGTGGCGTGCGTCAAGTTCACCGCCCATTTCCAGTCGCCGTGCCGTTGGCCAAGAATTATTTTCTGCTCCAGCTCCGCATTTTTCCCATCGTAAGTTGGTTCGAGATACAGCGTGAGGCCGACCGGATTATTTACCGGATCAAGCACGAGGTAACGGTTCTCCACCGACATGCCCGCCCAACGGTTGTCCGAAATTTTCGCGCCTGTCGCCGGCTCGGTGAAGCTCGTGTAATTATGATTCACATATAGCGAAGCGGTGTAGCGATCTGTAAAACCGTGCTCCAGCTCAGTGCGGAACTCCCAGTTCTGATAATTTTTCTGCCCCACCGCCTCATTGCGACCAAGGCGCGACGTGATGGATTGCTCCAGTTCCCAATCGCCCTTCGGCTCCGTCTCCGGTTCGTAGGTGTAGGTGAAAAGGCGATTGTCCGCGAGCACAGTGCCGGCGATCAAAAATGTTCCTAAAAACAATGTTTTTTTCATACGCGCCGATGATAGGCCGGGAAAACCGCAAACACTCCCGCCGGTTTGCCAAAGATTGTCGTCAGCTTGCCAATCCCTGCCGTTTCCGCAACGCGGCGACAAACAATGACAAACGAGCGCAAGCGCAAAAAAATTCTTTTGGGCAAAATATTCGGACGATGAAATCAATCAGAATCAAATCCTTAATCATTCACCCGCTCGCTCTCGGCCTCCTGCTGGTGACGCTGCCCGCAGCGGCGGACGACCGTTCCTTCAATCAGAATGAGCGCACCGACCTGGAAAAGTTGGGCCGCAAAATTTATTTCGACGAGTCGCTATCCACGCCACCCGGACAGTCCTGCGCCAGTTGCCACACGCCCGCCGCCGGGTTTGCCGACCCGGATCATTCGCTGCCGGTTTCGCGCGGCGTCATCAAAGCACGCACCGGTTTCCGCAGTGCGCCCACGGCGGCCTATGCTAAATTCGTCCCGCCGCTATATTACGATGTGGATGGTGGAACTTACGTCGGCGGTTTGTTCTGGGATGGCCGCGTGAACTCGCTCGCCGAGCAGTCGCAGTTTCCATTTCTGAATCCGGTCGAGATGCATAATCCTGACCAGCAATCGGTGGTCGCCAAGATCCGCTCGGGGAAATATTCGGGGCTGTTCCGCAACGTGTTTGGCAACGCCTCGCTGAATCCCTACAACTATCAGACGGCTTACGGGCAGATCACCAAGGCGATTGCCGCATTTGAATCCACGCCGCTATTCAGCCCGTTCAGTTCCAAATATGACCTTTTTTTGAAGGGCAAAGCCAATCTGACGCCGGCCGAACGGCGCGGGCTGGCGCTCTACAACGACAAAGCCAATTGCTTCGCCTGTCATCCCAGCATAGCGGCCCCGGGACAGCCCGGCCCGATGTTCACCGATTTCACTTACGATAACATCGGCATTCCGAAAAACTGGAGCATCCCGTTTTTGAAGCTGCCGCCCAACCTCAATCCCGAGGGCACGAATTTTATTGATCTGGGCCTCGCCAACACGGTCGCCAAGTTTGATCCCGCGAATGCCGCCGACCAGGCCGGGCGTTTCAAAGTCCCGACGTTGCGCAACCTCGCGCTCACCGCTCCGTATGGCCATAACGGCTATTTCAAAACCATCAAAGACATCGTGCATTTCTACAACACGCGCGACGTTCCCGCCGCCAATTGGCCAGAAGGCGAAGTGCCAGAAACCGTTAATCACGATGAACTCGGTGATCTAAAAATGACGAATCAAGAGGAAAATGATCTTGTGGAATTTTTGAAAACGCTCACCGACGGCTACGGCCAGCGGTCAGACAGCCGAGGTTCAGAATAACTTTTGCGAGCCGGTTTTCAGCGGATACAAGCCGGGACAGCAGCCGAAAGTTTCGTGAAATGTCGCGCTGAAGTGGCTCAAGCTATTGTAACCCACTTCGAGCGCGGTCTCAGTGACATTGTGCTCGCCGGACTTGAGCAGTTCCGCCGCCCGCTCCATCCGCAGTTCGCGCAAATGCTGCGTGATGGTGTGGCCGGTCTGCGCGGAAAAAATCCGGCTCAAATAAAAATGGCTGCACCCGATTTTTTTTCCAAGTTCCTCCAGCGTCGGCGGCGCGGCGAGGTTCTGCTTCAATAAAAAAATTACTTGTTCGACGCGTTCCTGCGCGAGCCGCTGCTGGCGCGTGCAGAACATCTCCTGTCCCGCCGGCGGGGCGATAAGAAAAGTCACCGCCAGTTCCAGCGCTTTGCACTGATACCACAATGGCTGGGCGGCGGCATACACCGGCGGCTGCCGCAGCGTGGCAATCAATTGCTGGTGCGCCGATCCTAAGCGAACGGGCGCAGTGACGACGGGCGCGGAGGAATTATTTTCCATCGCCGCCCGCACGACGGGATGCAACACCGCTTTGGTTTCGGCAAAATGTTTTGCGAGAAACGGCAGGGAAAATTCCACGGTGAGAAACTGGTGCTGCTCCGCCGCCGTGCGTTTGGCCACGAGCGGTTCGTCGCGGCGATGATAAAACCCCGCCGTGCCGGGCGCAAATTCCGCGCGGCTGTTTTTGCCGGCCACAAAGCCGTGGCCTTCGAGGTTCAAACATAATTCCACGCAGCCGGGATGAAAACTGGGGGCCCAATCAAATTCGCGTTTGGCAAAAAAATCGTGCCACTCGATGCTGAAACCAACGCCGCGAAAACTGCCGAACAAGGGCTGCCAGCCGCTGCCGACATCACGCCAGGCACCAGCTTCGGAGAAAATTTTGGGAGGAGAGGCGCTCATAGTCGCGCTGGAAAAACTTCAGCACACGCCGCGTTTGCTGGTGCGGAAGAATTCCACCAGGTGCTTCACCTCCGGCAGCGGCGGGAGTTCGGCTTCAATTTGAGTGAGCGCATTTGGAATGGCGAGCCCTTCGCGAAACAGTATTTTATAAGCGGCGCGTAAGGCCGTTTGCGCCTCGTTAGAAAAGCCGGCGCGTTCAAGGCCGATCTTGTTGATGGTGCGAGTCGCGCCGGGATTGCCTTCGACGATCATGTAAGGCGGCACGTCCTGCACAATTTTCGAGCAGCCACCGATCAAGGAAAATTTTCCGATGCGACAGAATTGATGCACCGCCGCGTAACCAGCCAGAATCGCATGATCTTCCACCACGCAATGCCCCGCGAGTCCCGCGTAGCCGGACAGGATGATGTGGTTGCCGAGAATGCAATCGTGAGCAACGTGCGACTGGATGATGAAAAGATTATGCGAGCCAATGACTGTAGCCTCACCATCGTTGGTGCCGCAATGCACGGTCACGCCTTCGCGAAAAACATTATTGTCGCCGATTTCGAGTCGCGGATTGCCGCCGGAGTATTTCAGATCCTGCGTCTTGGTGCCGAGGGCGACGAACGGAAAGATTTCATTCCCGCAACCAAGTCGCGTGTGGCCGTCAATGACCACGTGCGCATGCAATCTGCATTTTTCCCCGAGCGTGACGTGTTCACCGATGACGCAGAACGGACCGACTTCGCAGCCGCTCCCGATTTTTGCGCTCGGATGAATGATGGATGATGGATGAATCATGCGTCGTGCAACATGAAGGTGATTTCCGCCTCGCTCACCACTGCGCCATCCACGGTGCAAACGCCTTTGGCCTTGCCAATTTTGCCGCGCACCTTGGTCAGATCCACCGTCACGATCAGCGCATCGCCGGGCACGACCGGCTTGCGCCACTTCACCTCATCCGCCGCCATGAAATAGGCGAGCTGATTCGACGCTTTCAAAACTTTGAATAACAAGATGCCCGCCGCCTGCGCCATCGCTTCAAGTTGCAGCACGCCCGGCATGATCGGTTTGCCCGGAAAATGCCCTTGAAAATACGGCTCGTTGATCGTCACGTTTTTCACCGCGACAATCTGCCTGTCCACAATTTTCAACACCCGGTCGATCATCAAAAAGGGATAGCGATGCGGCAAATCGCGCATCAACTCCTCAATCGTCATCGCGCCTTCTGCCGTCGGCAACGGCGGCGGCGCATCTTTTTCCGGCGGCGGCGCAAACGTCTGCGCGGCGTGAATGGGCTTGTTGATCTGCTCCACAATTTTGCGGACGAGCTCGCAGTTGCCCGCGTGGCCGGGGCGCACCGCGATCACGTGCCCCCGAATCGGTTTGCCTAGCAACGACAAATCGCCAATGATATCAAGCATCTTGTGCCGAACAAATTCTTCCGGATACCGTAACGGCTCCGTCGTCAGCACTGCGTCCTCGCGGATGACAATCGCATTTTCCAGACTACCACCCTTGATGAGCCCGTTCTTGATCAGGAATTCAATCTCCTCGTAAAAACAAAATGTCCGCGCGTGCGCCAATTCTTTTTCCCACGTTTTCGGCGTGACCTCAGTCGAATAAAATTGAGTGAACCGTCCTTTTTTGTCGGCGCTCGTGCAGGTGATCTTGAAAGCCTCGTCGGGAAATAGCGTCATCACCGTTTCGCCCAGCCGGATTTCAATTGGGGCGGTTGGAGTGAAATATTCTTTTTTTTCAGCCAGCGACACGATACCGGCTGCCAAAATAATTTTGCAGAATTCGCGCGAACTCCCGTCGGCGATCGGCGGCTCGTTGGCATCGAGTTCGATAATGGCGTTGTCAATGCCGTAGCCGACGAGCGCAGCCAAGACGTGCTCGACCGTATGAACTTTTACATTTCCCTTGGCGAGCGTGGTGGAGCGATTCGTTTCGGAAACATTTTCGATCCGCGCCTCGATCTCCGGTTTACCTTCCAAGTCCACGCGACGAAACCGCACACCGCTGTTCGCGGGTGCGGGTAAAATCGTCATGTTGAC
>JANYFN010000083.1 GCA_025362675.1 Limisphaerales bacterium
GGCGCTCAAAGCCGCCGATCCCGAACTCGGCGTCGTCGTCAAAGGTGCCGACGACACCGATTATCAAATCATGGTCGGCGTGCTCGATACCCTCCGCCAACTCGATATCGCCAAAATGGGCTTGGCCACCGAATGAAAATAATTCCGAACCGTAACGGGCGCGTCGGCCTGTCCCCGGCCATCGCTGCCAAAGTTTCAAAAAAATTCCCGCGCGGGCAAACGCGCAAATCGCTTCCCCGCCTGCTGGCTGGCGGTCTCCTCGCAACGATCTTGCCCACCGCCCAAGCCGACAAATGGGCCGGGAACACTTCGCCCGGCAGTTGCTTCAGACTTTGTTGAAACTTACACGTGAGGAAATTGATGCGCTGGTGCTCGCCTTGCGTGCTTTGAAGCGGGATTAATTCGTGATAATTTCACCACACCATGAAAACGATTTCGCCGATTGAACTGCAAACCATTCTCGCCGCCCAGCGATCGGCAGCGGTGATTGATGTCCGCACGTCGGTGGAGTTCGACGAAGTCCACGTTCCGCAGGCGCGCAGCGTGCCACTGGATGAATTGAAGCCGGGCGCATTGCAGCTTGCGAGCGACCAGCCGGTTTATCTGCTGTGTCGCAGCGGCCAGCGCGCCACGAAGGCGGCGGAAAAATTTGCGAAAGAAGGTTTTGCCCAGCCCATCGTTATTGAGGCTGCTTCGATTTGACGGACGGTAAAATCGAGTCATTTGGTTAATTGTTTTTGGCTTCGAAGTCAACTGGGGACAGGAAATTAAGGGCACTATGAAGGCGCTTGGGATTGTAGAAACATTCGATGTAATCGAAGATGGCGGTGCGGGCTTCTTGGTGTGTGGCGAACTCCCGGCGATAGACCGGTTCCCATTTGAGGGTGCTCCAGAAACTTTCCATGGTGGCATTATCGTAGCAATTGCCCTTGCGACTCATGGAGGCGACGAGGCCCGCCCGGGTCAGGGCGTGGCGATAATCAGCGGCGGCGGATTGAACCCCGCGATCGGAGTGGCAGAGGAGTTTGGTGGGCGGCTGGCGATGCAGGAGCGCCATGGCCAAAGCTTGTAAAACCAGGGCGGTGTCGATCCGGTGGCTCATGGCCCAGCCGACGATTTTGCGGCTGTAAAGGTCGAGGACGGCGGCCAGATAAAGCCAGCCTTCGCCAGTCTGGATGTAGGTGATGTCCACGACCCAGATTTGATTGGGCGCGGTGGCTTTCCCCCCAGCGTCAGCCGGGGCAAAGCGCTGCCGCCAGGCATACAGCCGGTTGGGGAGAATCCCCAACGCCACTGCCACCACACTGGCCGACTTGCCACTGGTCACCCAGTTGTTGCCGGCTTCACGTTTAAAGGTTTGGTCAAACTTCTGACGGGTCTTAACGGTGTTCTGGTTATTGGCTTTAATCATTTGATTGTCTACCCAATTTACCGTCCGTCAAATCGAAGCAGCCTCATTATCGAGGGTGGCACGCTGGCGTGGATTGACGCTAATCTCCCCGTAACGCGCGGCACGACGAAAGTCATCAGTTTGGAACGGCAGGTGCGCATCGTGGCCGGCGGGCTGGTTTTCGCAGGCGTGCTTCTGGCGCATTTTGTAGATCCGTATTTCATCTGGCTGGCTGGTTTTGTCGGCGCGGGTTTGGTGTTTGCGGGCATCACGGATTTTTGCGGCATGGGTTTATTGCTGGCCAAACTTCCTTGGAATAAGCGCCTGTCTGGACATTGATTCAGATTTACCGAAGCAAGGCGAGGTGCCCGCAAGCCGCAGGAACAACCACTGAGTTCTTACTTGGTCAGCGCAGTCGGCGGTGACCTTGGAGAAAATCGGAGAGGGCGAGCTTGGCCACGGTGAGAAAGTGCGTCTCCAAAGAGCGACGAATTAACTTGCCATTAAACCGGACACACCCAAAATAATTGCTGCTTGGTTTGTAGCGGATGAGATTAGGCACGAAGTTTGACCCGTGCCATATTCGCTTTGCGCTTAGTTGGTGATGGTGTGTTCCATTTCACGTCTGAAATAAACGACCCGACCCAAATTGAGTATGCAAACATGATAAAAGCAATTGCGGAAACAGCGATAAAACGCTGTATTTACAATATAGAAAGCCAATGTAGCTCAGTGGTAGAGCAACGGTTTCGTAATTCTAAATCGGCTTTTTGCTTGGTTTGCTTCTCATTGATTTCGCTTGTAAATAAAAGGGGTTTTCATTTTCAGCTTTGGTTGCATTTGTGTTGGATTGGCTACAAAAACAACAACCCATATACAAAACGGATATACAATCCAACGCCAGCTAAAACTGACCGGCCACTCACTTTTTTTCCTCGATTTCAATCGTCTTGACCGACGTTTCATTTCCGGAAACGGACGCATAACGATCCAGCGCGGGGAGGACGCGGATGAATTCCACGGCGCGGTCTTGCAGTGCGAGTGCCAAGTCGCAGAGGTGTTTGCCGGTGATTTGCACTGTGCGATTGATGAAAGACAGCGTGAGCGTGTCCTGACTTTCGCTCGCCTCAAATTTGACGAGTTCGAGGTGATGATATGGCAGCAGCAGAAAACTTTTTGAATTCAACTCCAGCCGCAGGTTGTCCATTGGGGCGGGGTTGCTATTGATGCCCCGCTTGATTTGGAAACATTTATTTTCAAGGTTCATACTCTCATGCCTTTGCTTTTTTGTTGGGTTGGCGGTGGTGGCATTGCCACGCACCGACGGGTGATTGGTGGTTTTTGATTTTCTGGC
>JANYFN010000109.1 GCA_025362675.1 Limisphaerales bacterium
CGGGCCAAAAGACACTGCCAATCGCTACAAATCTGAGATCGAAAAACGGAGTCGCGATTTCACGATTGCATTGGAATGGGAGGTTCGGACAAATGCTGCGGGATGGAGCAGTGACGTTCCTAGAAATACTTCAGAACCCAAACAAAAGTGACGCCGCGGCCTAACCATGAGGCTAATTTCTTTTCGTGTCTTTCGCGGGGCGCGCGGTTAAATTTTCCCCGAATGATCGAGTATCACAATTTGCTCCGGCTCGTGCTGGAGAAAGGAAAATTCAAACCCGACCGCACTGGCACGGGCACCTATTCCGTCTTCGGCGCGCAGGCGCGGTTCGATCTGCGCACCAGTTTCCCCGCCCTCACCACCAAGAAGCTGCATCTCAAGTCTATCATCTACGAATTGCTCTGGTTCCTGCGCGGCGAGACGAACGTCCGCTGGCTCCAAGAACGAGGCGTGTCCATCTGGGACGAATGGGCGAACAAGGAAACCGGCGATCTCGGCCGCGTTTATGGCGCGCAATGGTGCGATTGGAAAACTGCCGATGGCCGCTCGCTCAATCAAATTGATTCCGTTATCGCGCAGATCAAAAAGAATCCCGATTCGCGCCGGCTCATCGTGAGCGCGTGGAACCCCGGCGAGATCGAGGGGATGGCGTTGCCGCCGTGTCACGCGCTGTTTCAATTCTTCGTGCAGGACGGCGAGTTGAGTTGCCAACTTTATCAGCGCAGCGCGGATTTATTTCTCGGTGTGCCGTTCAACATCGCGAGCTACGCGTTGCTCACGATGATGGTCGCGCAAGTCTGCGACTTGAAACCGGGCGATTTCGTGCACACCTTTGGCGACCTGCATCTCTACGCGAATCATCTCGAACAGGCGAAGCTCCAGCTCTCGCGCGAGCCGCGTCCGCTGCCGCAAATGAAAATAAATCCGGCGGTGAAGAACATCCACGATTTCAAGTTCGAGGATTTTGAATTGGTGAACTACGACCCGCATCCGGGCATCAAAGCACCGATCGCGGTGTAAAATTTTCCTTTTGGAATCGTTATGAGTAAAAGGTATCGACCTTTGGATAAAAAAATGGATTGGAAATTTTTTGATGATGCTCTTCCAATTGCACTTGAAGATTTATCCCAAATCAAAGTGCTAACTGAAGAGTATGCGCAAAAACTGTGGCGAAAATATGTCGAGCCGAAAAATTCCGATCAAAAAGATAAGGAATCCTTAATTCGAATTTTTAAAAATTCGCAGGTAAAAGCTGAATGGATGGAAAAATGGAACCAAGGCAAATACGAAGAAGTTGTCTCATTTCTTTGCTCTCATGTCACATGGCCAAAAGAGACAAAAGTTTTGTTCTTTTGGTCTAAACAGGAAAGTGTTGAGACAACATGGAAAGTTTTTTTGAAACATTGGATGAACTTCCTTTTCGACGATGAGTGGCCAGTTCTATTAAGTCCGACGCAACCAGAGCGTATAATTTTCAGTCCAAATGGTGAGCTTTGGGTTGCAAAATGAAACACTTTAAAGGAATTGCCGAGATGTCGGTGCATCAAGTTGCCCAACAATTTCTCGCTCGTCCCATAGGCGACCACGATTTCTGGTCGCTTGATCCGGCGGTGACGTTTCTCAATCATGGTTCGTTCGGCAGTTGTCCGCAGCCGGTGCGGAAATTTCAGCGCGCCCTGCAAGATCGTTTGGAGCGTCAGCCGGTGCGTTTTCTGGTGGACGATTTCGAGCCGCTGTGGGACGACGCGCGGCGTCAACTCGCCGAGTTCGTCGGCGCGGATACGGATGATCTTGTTTTTGTTCCCAATGCGACCACCGGCGTGAACACGGTGTTGCGTTCGCTGGAATTTCAGCGCGGCGATGAAGTGCTCGTCACGGATCATAGTTACAATGCCAGCCGGTGCGCGCTGGATTTCGTGGCTGCCCGCGCCGGTGCGTGCGTGGTGATGGTGAAAATTCCTTTTCCGCTCGCGTCATCGCAACAAGTCGTGGACGCGGTGCTCGCGGGAGTCACGAGTCGCACGCGACTGGTGATGCTGGATCATGTGACCAGTTCGACGGGCCTCGTGTTCCCGCTGGAAAAAATCGTCCCCGCACTTGCCGCGCGCGGCATCGAGACGCTTATTGATGGCGCGCACGCGCCGGGCATGATTCCGCTCAATCTGAAAAAACTCGGCGCAACGTATTACGCGGGCAACTGCCACAAGTGGTTGTGCTCGCCAAAAGGCGCGGCGCTGCTTTACGTCCAGCGCGACCGGCAGGCGCAGATACGTCCGCTCGTCATCAGTCATGGAGCGAATTCGCCGCGTGATCATTCACGTTTTTTGCTCGAGTTCAGTTGGATCGGCACGGGCGATTATTCGGCGTGGCTGAGCGTGCCGGAATCATTGCGCGTCATCGGCGAACTTCTGCCCGGCGGCTGGCCGGCGGCGATGCAACGCAATCACGCCCTCGCGCTCGCAGCAAGAAACTTGTTGTGCGATGCGCTGAACATTTCGCCGCCGTGTCCCGATGACATGATCGGCACGCTCGCCGCCGTGCCGTTGCCGGACATGACGGCGGCAGACATCGCTGGAATTTCCAACGGCCTCGATCCGTTGCGCGGAAAATTGTTGCGCGAGCATGGCATCGAAGTGCCGGTCTTTCCGTGGCCCACGCCGCCAAAAAGATGGTTGCGCGTTTCGGCGCAGCTTTATAATTCTTTGCCGCAATATGAGCGGCTTGCGGCGCTGCTGAAGTTGGAGTTCAAGCTTTAGCTTGTTTCCGTGTTTGACTACTTTGTTGCCCACAAGCTGAAGCTTGAACTTCAACGTGAAACATTTCAAAGCCATCGCCGCGATGTCGCTGAACCGCGTGATCGGTGCGGGGAACCAGATTCCCTGGCATCTGCCGGAGGATTTTAAATGGTTCAAGCAGGTGACGATGGGGCACATCATCGTGATGGGACGCAAGACGTTTGAGAGTATTGGTAAGCCGTTGCCGAACCGGAAGAATCTGATTCTCACGCGGCATCCGCAGAGCCTCATCAAGAAGCACCCACAGATTTTCGGCCAGTATCACGAGTGGCGGGGCGGGGAACACTTGAAGCGTCCGTATCAATTTCATTTCTCCAAGCTGGGCGAGAAGGTGGAGACGGAAATGTTTATTTTCAAGACGTTGGATAAGCTCGATCCGGCGGAATTTCCGAACGACATTTTCATCTGCGGCGGTGCGCAGATTTATGAGCAGGCCTTGCCGCGCTGCTCTGATCTTTACCTGACGCTCGTGAAACGCGAGGTGGATGGCGGCGATGCGTTTTTCCCGCCATTCGAAGATAAGTTTGAATTGGTGGAAACGCTGCGCGATGAATTGCAGTTCAAGATCATGCATTATCGGCATCGCTCGCTTTCCGTTTGATTGGCCAGAGGCCACGTGGCCGGGCGGATATTCGTGGATATTTTTTTCTTGCCGAAAAGGGCTTCTGGACGAAAATGCCCTAAGTTAACATCAACTGGAGGTAACCATATGAGCCAAAACATTTGCAAAAAAATTAACTTCAACACGGTCACCAAAATCATTCCGGCATTGACCGTCCTACTCGTTGCGTTGAGCGTCTCCGCCGAGGATAAAATTACCATCCGCGGCTCGAACACTATCGGCGAAGAGTTGGCTCCCAAGCTCGCGGCGGAATACAAAAAAGCCCACGCGGACGCCGCTTTTGATTTTGAGTTCAAAGGCTCCGGCTATGGCATTGGCGCATTGATGGGCGGCTATTGTGACATCGCCGGTTCGTCCAAACCGGTGAGCAAAGAGCAAGAAGAGATCGCGCAGATTCGCAGTGTGAAATTTAAGGAATACGCCATCGGCAGCTATGCCGTGAGCATTTTGGTGAACGCGGAAAATCCGGTCAGCAATCTGACCAGCAACCAGGTGCAGGCCTTATTCACCGGCAACATTCAAAACTGGAAAGAAGTCGGCGGTCCGGATGCGCCGGTGCATTTGCTGGTGCGCGATCCGGTGTCGGGAACGTATCTCGGTTTCAAAGAGCTAGCGATGGCAAATCTGGATTATGGTGCGAACGTTCAACTGTTCACCAACTATCTCGCGATAGCCGACGCGGCGGCGAAGGATACCAACGCTATCGGTTACGCGGGACTTGATCTCGCCCAGCACGCGGGAACAAAAGCCGTGAGCATTGATGGCGTCACGCCGAGCGCGGAGACTGTGAACGCGAAAAAATATCCCTATGCCCGGACGCTGCGATTTTACACTGATGCCCAAAAGGAGCCGGCCAAGGCCACCGCTTTTATTGATTTCGTGCTCACCGCCGACGGACAAAAAGTTTTGACGCAGATGGGTTACGCCCCGAAGCCGTGAGCGAATACCGCTATGCAAAGCAGGTTGACGCTGCGCTTTTCCGCCGCCAGAATCGCAAACAAATTATGAAAGTGTCCGCATTAACTAAGGAGCGGCCTGCGTTTTCTACGCAGCACGCAGCACGCAGCACGCAGCACACATTTGTTCCCACCGTGGATCAAGTCATGGTCGAGGAACGCGCCGCGTCCTTCGGCAAACGCAGCATTAAGGCGGCGGCGAAGATGGCGGGATTGAAAATGGTCGTCTCCATGTGCGACCTGACGACGCTCGAAGGCAAGGACACGCCGGGCAAAGTCGCCTATCTCTGTCGCAAGGCGCTCCAGCCCATCGAGGCGAAATACGACGTGCCCAGCTGCGCCGCCGTGTGCGTTTATCCGAACATGGTGAAATACGCGCGCAAATTCCTCGGCGACGCTTCGCCCGTGAACATCGCCGCCGTCGCCACCGGTTTTCCCAGCGGACAATATCCGTTGCGCACCAAGCTTGAAGAAGTCCGCCGCACCGTGGCGGATGGCGCGGATGAAATTGACATGGTCATTGACCGCTGCGCCTTCCTCGCGGGCGACCACGCGAAGGTGTTCGACGAAATCGCCGCCACGAAGGAAGCCTGCGGCCCGGCGCATTTGAAGGTGATTCTCGAAACCGGCGAACTCGTCACTTACGACAACGTCCGGATCGCCAGCGAAATCGCGATGCAGGCCGGCGGCGATTTCATCAAGACCAGCACCGGCAAAGTTTCGCCCGCCGCGACGATGCCCGTCACGCTCGTGATGCTGGAGGCCATCCGCGATTATTTTTTCGCCACCGGCATCCGCATCGGCATGAAGCCCGCCGGCGGCATCCGCACGTCCAAGCAGGCGCTCGCCTACCTCGTGATGGTCAAGGAAACCCTCGGCGACGACTGGCT
>JANYFN010000128.1 GCA_025362675.1 Limisphaerales bacterium
TTCAACAGAAACAAGGGTGCTCCGGCTTCCTCTCCCCCGAGGGGGAGAGGATTGAGGTGAGGGGGCAACGTGGTAACTGTTGGCGCCAACGGATTGACGGAAGCCTTGACCCCTAACCCTCTCCCCTAACAAGGGAGAGGGAACCGACGCAAGCGATACCAATACCATTTTGTCTGGCGATTTGCGCGTCGTCCGGCAAAATCTATAAAACCGACGCATGAAAAATCGCATCGTTCAACCCGGATCGCCGCTGCGGAAACTGTTTCCGCTCGCGAAAAAATTGCGTCACGCGGCCAAAAAATTTTACGACCGCACTGGCGAACGCCTCGTCGTCAGCGGCGGGAAAATTCAGTTCATGGACGCGGAACTGGTGTTTCCCGAAAACGTCGCGCTCACCTACACCACGCCGCTGTTCTGGAGTGGGCCCGATGCCTACGAAGCGCCGACCAGCCGCGCCATCGCCCTGCTCGCCAGCCGCTCAAAAGTTTTTTTGGACATCGGCTCGAACATCGGCATCTACGCGGTATATGTGGGCGTGAAATTTCCGACGGTGAAAACGTTCGCGTTCGAACCGGTGCCGGACATCTGGAAAAAAAACTGCGCGTTCCATCGCGCCAATGATCTTTCTGAAAAAATTGTCCAAAACCTCGCGTTGAGCGACCACGACGGCCCGCAGAAAATTTATCTGCCGGTGGAAACGAATTGCATTGAGGAAGAACAGACCGCCACGCTCAACGAAAATTCCTGGCAGGCGAACGCGGCAAAAGTCGCGGCTCTCGAAATCCAATGCCTCACGCTCGACACCTTCGCCGCGCAGAACGCACTGCCGTCCGGGGCGTGCAGCGTGAAGATTGACGTGGAAGGTTTCGAGGCCGGCGTGTTGCGCGGCGGAAAAAAATTTCTAAACGCGCGCCGTCCGTGGATCGTGTGCGAGCTGCTGCCGTGCGAGGAATTTGATCCCGTCACCAAAACACTTCGCAATAACAATGGCCCGGCGCTCGCGGTGCTGGAGGAATTGAACTACGCGGCCTTCGCCATCACCGCCGATGGATTTTTCCGCATGAACACAGGGGATTTCTCGCGTCCGCGCACGCTGAAAGATTTCCTGCTGGTGCCGAAGGAAAAAATTTCCGCCGACACATCCTACCTCGCGGCGGAAAACGTTTTGCAAATTTTTTCCGCATGAAGGTTGCGCTGATAGCCACGGTCTTCAATGAGGAAAGCAATCTGCCGCGCTGGTGGAAATGTTTGCAGGAACAGACGATTCTGCCGGATGAAATCGTCATCGTGGACGGCGGCTCCAAGGATCGCACTTGGGAAATCTTGCAGGAACTCGCGCGGCAATCGCGCGTGCCGGTGAAGCTGGAGCAGCGCCGCTGCAACATTGCTGGCGGGCGCAACCGCGCCATCCAGCTGACGGACGCGGACATCATCGCCGCCTCGGATGCCGGGAGTTTTCCTGAACCGGAATGGTTGGCCGAAATCACGCGACCATTGATCGAAGATAAAACCTTGGACGTGACCGGCGGCTTGAACATGGCTAACGACGTCACGCCGTTTCAAAAATTTCTCGCGCAGATCGAGCCGCGCGTGGATACCGGCGTTTCCAGCAACGGCATTCATCCGTCGTCGCGCAACACCGCGTTCCGTCGTCGCGCGTGGGCGGATGTCGGCGGCTATCCCGAATGGCTCACGCTCGCGGGCGAGGACGCGCTGTTCACGCACGAGCTGCATAAAATCGGGCGGAAATTTTTTTACAATCCCAAAGCCGTCGTGCATTGGTCGGTGCGCGACACGGCGGAAGCCTATTTCAAATTGTTTTATCGCAATGCCTATGGCGCAGCGGAGGCGCAATTGTTCTGGCCGTATTTCCGCCAGCGCCTCATCATTTCGCTTTGTCCGCCGCTGCTGCTGCTGTCGCGGCACCGGTTCCGGCATTTCAAGTTTCGCTACCGAAAAAATTTCTCCAGCGCCCACGGCTGGGTGGCGGGAAAAATTTCCGGCCATCGTCCACCGCCGGGCTGGCAACGTGTGGCGGGAATTTTGTTAAGCCCCGAGGCATTGAAAAACTTACCTCATGTCGCAGCCTGAAAATAAAATCCAAGTGCTGGTGACGACGCCGGGCTCGTGGTGGCTGCGGCACACGGGCAAGGCGTTTGAAAATCGCGCCGCGCTCGCCGCGCTGTGGGTTTCCGACGCGAATAACACGCGCATCGCGGCGGCCAAATTCAATCGCTGCTGGCCGTATCATCTCGCGATGAAACCGTTCTACCAGTTCGCGCCGCAAATCTGGATTGAGCACGCGCACTATTTTAATTTTCCGTTCTGGCGCGCGTGGGTGAACCGCCAGCCTTGGCCGCACGCCAACGTGGTGCAGGCCACCATCGGCTTCGCCACGGAGCCGTTTGATCGCGCGGAAAATTCCGGCGCGCTGAAAGTCGTGGACTGCCCGAACAGCCATCCGCTGACCTATTTCGGCTTCTGGCAACGCGAGTGCGACCTCTGGTGTCCCGGTGAAAAAGTTCCCATCCCGCGCTGGAACTTCGCGCGCATGAACCGCGAGCTGGAGCGCGCGGACATGATCATCGTGCAGTCTGATTTTTGCCGTGACTCGATGTTGTGGAATGGAATTCCGGCGGAAAAAATCATGGTCAATCCGATGGGCGTGGATACGAGCATTTTTCAGCCGCGCGAAACCCTGCCGGAAAAAATCCGCTTCATCGCCGTCGGGACGATCTGCCTGCGCAAAGGCCACCAGTATTTGTTCCGCGCGTTTCAAAAGGTGAAACAAAAATTTCCCGATGCGGAACTGGTATGCGTGGGCGATGTCAAAACGGATTTCCGCCGCGAATGGCCGAAGTGGTTGGGCACGTTCACGCATCACGAACATTTGACGCATCCCGAACTCGCGAAATTATTGCAGACCTGCACCGCGTTTGTTTTTCCCTCGCAGGAAGAGGGCATTGCCCGCGCGCAGATCGAGGCGCTTGCCGTCGGCCTGCCAGTGATCGGCACGCACGAAGGTGGTGCGACCACGCTCGTGCGCGACGGCGTCGAAGGTTTCATCGTGCGCGGACGCGATCCGCAGCACATCGCCGACGCGATGATCCGCGTGGCCGGCGACCGCGCGCTGAACCAGAAGATGGGTGCCGCCGCCCGCATCAAGGGCGCGGAGAAAAACACCTGGCAGGATTACGGCGACCGCTTGCTCGCAGAATACACCCGCCGACTAAATCCATGAATCCGCTTCCTTTCATCCGTGGCAAGCTTCGTGAACGCCGCGCCGCGCGCGCACTGGCGGATGCCGCGTTGAAATGGTGGGAGAAAATTCGCGCCGGGGAAAAGATTGGTGGCATTGCGGAACTGAAACGCCGCGCGGGCTTTCAGGAATTCGAGAATAATTTTATCGGCCACTTGACGCGCCTCGGCATCAAATCGGCGCACGCATGAAAATCGCCCTGCTCACCACGGAAAATCGGGATCATGACAAGGATTACGCCTCACCCACGCCACGTTTTGGCACCGCGCCGGAAGCATTGCTTCAGGGATTCGCACTGCTGCCGGAAGTTGAAGTCCACGTGGTTTCCTGCGTGCATCGCCCCGTCATTTCGCCGGAGAAAATCGCGCCCAATATTTTTTATCACAGCGTCGTCGTGCCCAAGCTCGGCTGGATGCGGTCGCTTTATCTAGGTTGTGTCCATGCGTCGCGAAATAAATTGCGCGCGCTCCGGCCGGACATCGTTCACGGCCAGGGCACCGAGCTGGATTGCGGCCTCAACGCCGTGCGCAGCGGATTTCCCAACGTGCTCACCATCCACGGCAACATGCGGGCCATTGCGGAAATTTACCGCGCCCGGCCCGGCACTTTTTTCTGGCTCGCGGCGAAACTCGAAGCCCACACACTGAAGAAAACCAACGGCGTCTTCTGCAATTCTGCCTACACGGAAGGGCTGGTTTCGCCGCGCACGAAAAAAACCTGGCGCGTGCCGAATGCGCTGCGGATGGAATTTTTTTCGCCCGCGCCCAGCGTGAAAAAAAATGCCGTCCCCGTGCTGTTAAACATCGGCATGATGGAGGCACGCAAACAGCAGTTGCAAATCTTGGAGACCGCGAAGCGCTTGCATCATCGCGGATTCAAATTTCAACTGCACTTCATCGGCAAAGTGGCGGACACAGACTACGGAAAAAATTTTCAGCGCGAACTCGCTGCCGCTGAACGCGAGGGTTTTGTGCGGCATCTCGGAACGCTATCCACGCAGCAGATCATTGACGCGATGGATGCGGCGGAGGCGCTGGTTCATTTTCCGAGCGAAGAAGCGTTCGGCTTGGTGACAGCCGAGGCGCTGGCGCGGAACCTGAAATTTTTTGGCGCGGCGGTGGGCGGTGGCATCGAGATCGCCAGTGGCGCAGAAGGCGCGGAACTGTTGCCGGCGGATGATTTTTCAGCGCTCGAAAATGCCCTGGCACACTGGCTGACTGCCGGTTGTCCGCGCCCGCAAAATGCGGCGGTGACGATGCGGGAACGCTATCATCCCGAAGTCGTGGCGCGGCGGCACTTGGAAATTTACCGCGAAGTGCTGCATCATAAAGGCGCGAATGTATTCTGAAACCAAGCGCATTGATTATCTTGATAGCATCCGCGGACTGGCGGCCCTGACGGTGCTTTGGTCTCATTCGCTGGGCGCTTTCGACTGGCCGGCACCCGTTTTTAATTTCATCAACCTGCCGTTCATCAACATTATTTTTGACGGACATTCGGCGGTCACCATGTTTTTTGCATTAAGCGGGTTTGTGTTGTCACGCCCGTATCTGGCGGCGACCGGACCGGGGCAGCCACCGCGCAACCTCACTCTGCCCACGTTTTATCTGCGCCGGTTCACCCGCATTTGGCTGCCGTGGTTGGCAGCTTATATTTTAAGCGTGGTGGCTCAACGCTGGTGGTTTAATACCCCCGCGACCACACCGCCAGTTTCCCAGTGGCTGGGTTCGTTCTGGCACATCCTGCCGACTTGGGGAAACTTTCTGAAGCAGTGCGTTTTTTTGGAGCATAACAGTTATGTGCAACTCCTGAATCAGGACCGGACTCTGGGAGTGGAATTAAAAGGATCGCTGCTCATCCCGCTTCTAGTTTTTTTATTGGTTGGACGCCGTTGGCTGTTTTTGGGGTTGCTGACGCTGGCCCTGTTTTGGGGACCGAACACCGGGTCTGCCTACGTCACTTTTGTGCTCGGGGCGTTACTGGCAAAATATGGTGATGGGCTGGCGCAATGGCTCAAGGCCTGTTCCCTTGCCGTTCGGGTCGGATGTTTCGCCACCGGCTTGGCGTGCTATGAAACCCATCATATCGCGCGGGATCTTTATGGGGTGACCGAGCATAGTCAATTACTCATGACCGGCACCGCGATCGGTTGCGGCTTAATTCTGTTAGCCTGCCTGTCCAGCAAGCGGCTGCAAGCGATGTTGAACTGGCAGGTGCCGGTGCTGTTCGGCAAAATATCCTTTTCGATCTACCTGCTTCAATTCATCCCGATCCTATGCGGGCTGCCGCCACTGGTTCGCTACTTGAACGACTGCGGCATCCAGCAAACTTGGATTTTGCTGCCCTTGACACTTATTGCCAGCACCGCCATGACGGTGGGGCTTTCGCTGGCCAACTTTCGTCTGGTGGAAATCCCCAGCATTAAACTTGGGCATCGTTTAACCGCCCGGCTACAGCAGCGCTTTCTAAAAAAACGATCCGGCTAGATTGGGGGTTTCGTTTCCCGAATTGACCTGATAACTTAAGCCAACTGCTCTTAAACGTTTTCAACCAAACAACCGGCCTCAAACCCTGAACAACTATGTCCGGCATTGAATTCAAAACCGCCATCCACCTCACGCCGCAAAAAAATGCGCCGGATGAAAACCGCGCCAGTGCTCGTTTTATTAAACCGCTCGCAGTTTTTCTCCTGCTGGCCTGCCTCCATGTTTTTTTCTATACCCATCTGCCAGAACCGCGCCGCGATGGCGGCTGGCCAAGCATCGTCATGCGCAACTGGCACGAAAACGGTTACTGGCCGTTGCACGGGCAGCTCGTCGCCAATCCCGGCGGACTGGAAACCGGTGAAGCTCAATTCGTCTATCCCGGACATCGCCCGACTTTTTTGATCGCGCCCTATTTGCTCAAAGAATTGCCCGGCGCGGCGTTTCACGATGGCGCACTGTATGATTTCGCCGTGCTCGCCGCGACCTATGCCGCGATGCTCGCGCTCTTCGGCTGCAACTGGCGCGGAATCTTGCTCGGCAGCGTGGTCTGTTTCACCCCCGGTTTTATCAACAACATCGCAGAGATTGACACCATCAATATTCCCGCCCTGTTCGGCCTCGCGGCCATGGGTTATGCCGCCAGCCGTTTCGCCCGGCATGAAACCGATGTTTCGGCCTACGCCATTCCGGTCATCGTGACTCTGCTGTTCATGTGCCTGAACTGGTCCACCCTGTTTCCGCTGGGCATCGCGGCGGTTTACGTTCTGTGCAAACGATCAGACTGGAAAATTACCGCCCTGTTTTTCACCCCAGCACTGATCGCGGGTCTGCTGGTGCTGGCCATTGCCATGCACAGTAAACATAGTTCCAATACCTCTACCGATTCTGGAGAATTTTGGAATGCCTATCTTTGGGGCCCGCTTGGCTACGACCACGCGGGCATGACGTTTGGCAAGGCGTTGGTCCGCATCTCTGCCGTGAATTTCATGGCGTGGCTCTCGCTGGGTATCGCCGGGCTGGTGGTTCTCCTCATCAACGGCCTCGGCGAAAAATGGCGCCGCGCTGGGTGGCCGCTGCTTGCCGGCATCGCCGCCGTATTCGCGCTGCGCAACTACAACGCGCATCATCCATGGAACGCCATCTGTAACATCGGGCTCGGACTGCTTTTTTCCATCGAGCTGCTCACCGACCGACAGTCGCTGGCCTTTCCGAAATGGCAGCGCGCGGCAACCACTGCGACCGTGGCTTTCGCGTTTTTGTTCGCGGTGGCGTGGATGGCGCTGGACGATTTCAACAATCGCGGCTTCAATTTGCTGCGCGGCCTCGTTTACCAAAACACCCCGCGCCACGCGCTCATCGTCGTGGATAGCCTCCTCCCGGCCGGGGATCCGCCTTTGAAAGAATTCTCGGAAAGTTTCGATCGCCGGTTGGTGGCGCTCGAAGGCTGGGATCATCAGGCTAACGGACGAGAAGTTTTTGTGCTCACGCATACGAATCTGCCGGCAGGGGCCACGCTGGTCGCCCAAAGCCATCAAGCCCTGACTGGAGCGGATAAAATCATTGCGCCGCTCTTTGATTTTTACCGGACCAAAATCTCCCGCCGCGCGCCCGGCAACCGCAAAGAATATTTCGACGACTATCAGCTCGGGAAATTTTGACTGCGCCGTCAGTCTTTTTTTAAACTCATCCACGCCGGCAGCGCCCCGACGCCGACATAAATTTTGTCGGTCGAGAGCGAAGGATCAATGATGTCGCCAGCCCTTACGGACACAAATTCAATCAGATGCCAGCAGCCAAAGCTGCCAGCGCAAATGGTTCGCCCCGTTTTAGCCAGCGTGGATTTCACCCGCATTTCGCCCTTCGAAACGAGCGTGACTTTTTTGCCCGCCCAATCCGGCGAGATTTGTTTCAACGCGCTGGTTCGTTCCAGCCGGAATTCATCCGGACCGAAACTCTGACTCAAAGCCCAGAAGGCGGCGCTCGAAAAATCGCCAAGGTCCGGCGCGTTTGTCACGCACCGGAGCAGGGTGATGCCATGCCAGTTCGCGGACGTTGTGGGCACAAAATTGTAACGGGCGAAAAAATAATTCCCCACTTCCACTGGCCAGCTGAATTGTAACCGCATCAGCGTGCGGCTCTCGCTATAGATCACGGGCGGCAGCAGCAATGCCTCCTCCGAAGTAAGATGATACACGTGGGGAACTTCATTCTGTAAACGGATGGAAAATTTTAGGTAGCTCTCCATCGGCGTCCAAATCAGCGGCACCGTGCCGGTGGCATCGGCTTTAAATTTAGTGTCCCGGGCCGCCACCCAGACCGCTTGATTATGGTCGAGATAACCATTGAGTTGTTTTACCGAAAGTAGAAAACCCAGGAACCCGCCCGCCGGAGCCACGCCCGCTGCGGACGGCAGCAAAGTCCGTTGTAAAAAAGAAATTTTGGGATGATGCAAGTCGGCCAGATTCAGTCCCACCAGCAGCGGTATAACTGCAACGCCCACAAAAATTATTTTTAATCCGCCACCGGAAAAACGTATGCGGAAATAACTTTGCATCAGCGCGCGGCCGCGGCGCGCACACATAAAAACGGCCGTCGCCATCGCACCAGCCACGCAATGACGGGGCGATAACATCTGAAAACTGTAATAGCCCATCGGCAAGGCCAGCGCGATTCCCAGAAACAGAATCCAGACGCGGCGAGGCTCCAACTGGCGCGCCTTGAACGCGGCGTGCAGCCCCGCTAAAAGCAGCAACCCCGTTGCGCCCAGCCCGAAGACGAGGTAGCCGAGAAATTGTTTCAGATGCAGCGTGCCCACCGCGACGTCGGCAGAAAAGATCGGAAACATGACGCGGCCAAAAATAAATGCCGTCAATCCGCCGGTCGCCAGCAGCCAAGTGTTCGGCGCATAAAATGCGCTGCTAAAATTACGGCGCGGACTGTGCAACATCGCCAGCAGCGGCATCACCAGCAAGGCATCGGCGCGCGCGCCCACCGCCAGGAACGCGAGTAAAAAAATCCCCGCGCGCGACAGCGGGTTCCACTTGAGGCGGGCTAGATGTGTGGCCAACAAAAAAACCAGCGCCGCCGAGGTGAACGCGCTGGCATAAAACGGCGAATACATCAGGAACGCCGGCGTCAACAGCAGAGACAACGCCACCGCGAACGACAAGCGATGGGCGGAACGCGCGAGCAGGAGCCACAACGCACCCCAAAAAAATGCGAAGCTAAACGTGTTCGTGGCATAAATCAACGTGTCGGTCACGAGCGGACGCGGCACGCAACGATTCACCAAGGCCGCGAGATAATAGCTTACGAATTGCTTGTCGAAATTGAACTCGGCAAACCCAAGCTGTGGATGCCCCTTGGCGATCGCCAGGCCGCTATCGAGAAATCTTGCCTGATCCGTCTCGCGCATGAAGGGGCCGAGCGTGAGCGCGCCCAGTGCCAGCGCCACCAGTAGGCACACCATGGCGGGGGCAGAAAAAAAGCGGTATTTCATTTAGTAGCCTCTTGGCGAATCAATTTGGCAATTTTTTCGCCGTCACGCACGGCAAAATTTGTGCCGCGATCTTCGGGGAAAATCTGCGAGAAATTGGAAAGGAATACACTCGGCAGCGGCGTTTTGAATTCTGGAATTTTTTCCTCGTAGCCCGTATCCACGATGTGCTGCGCGGCGCGAAAACGGAAAACGAATTTTTCCTCCACGCGCTTCACCTCGAAGTGCGGAAACATTTTCGGCAGATACGCGAACCACTTTTGGGTCAACTCCGCGTCTGGCAGCGCGAAGGTTTTTCCGTCCGGGTCGAGATACGCGCCGATGTAATACACATTTTTTCCGCCGTAAGTTTTCGGCCCGACGAGATTCGTGTGCTGGATGAAAACGAGGAACGGCGCGTCAGGTTCATTCACATTCACCCAGTAAAAATCACCGAGGCTCTGGTCACTCGTGAAGATCAGGCACGCCGCGCCGAGATACTCGATGCTGCGGAGTTTCGCCGCGTAATCATTGAGCGATTCTGTTGTGGGTAATAATTTCGCAAACGCGGGTGACGGGCCGGTGAAGAGGCAATAATCAAACGAAACGGTTTCGCCATTGATGACGGCGGTGCGTTCGGAGGTGATTTTTTCTACCAGCGTGCCGGTCAAAATTTTTACGCCATTCGCGCGCAATTGTTTTTCCAGCGCCACCGTGATGACGTTGAAACCGCCTTTGAAATAGCCGAGCTTTTCGCCGCCGCCGCCGGACCGCGAGTTGGCGCGGATGTGGATGCGCGCCCAAAACCACGCCATCGCCACCTTGTCGTAATGGCGGTCGAATTTGCCCTTGAGCAGCGGCGTCCAGATGCTCGCCATCGCACTCGCGCCGCACGCGCGGGTCATCCAGTCGTGCGCCGTCACGCGCGTGAAGCCGCGCCAGTTTTTCTGGTGCTTGAGATAGAGCGCGGCGAATCCGGTGCGGAGACGTCCGAGAAAATTGCATGGCGAAAACTTCAGCAGATCGCCCGGCGTCTTGAACGGATGGATTTTTTTATCACGGAAAATTCCGACCGAACTGTCGCACCAGATCAATTTTTCGGAGAGGCCGAGTTCCTTGACCAAATCCAAAATGCTTGTGTCGGTTAGGAAAAGATGGTGATAGGTTTTTTCCAGCGAGGTGCCTTGGATTTGAAATCCGCCCGCGAGACCGCCGAGTTCCTTGGAACCTTCGACGAGCGTGACGGAGAAATTTTTATCCGCCGATAACCGCAGCGCCGCCGTGAGGCCGGTGAAGCCGCCGCCGACAATCAGGATTTTTTTTGGCGCGCTCATCAGTTGGTTTTGCGGAAGGAAAATATCCGGTTCAAATTATATTGCAGCAGCAGGACGGCGAGAATCACGATGACGTAGGCGTAGAGCGCGTTCCAGCGCCATTGCGTGACGAGGATGTGGAGCAATCCCGCCGACGCGAGCCAGCCGAGAAAGGCGACGCCAAAAAAAGCGGCGAGACGTTGGGCGATTCGGTCCGACACGCGGAAGTTGAACCACGCGTTCAGCCCAAAGGAGAGCAGCGTTCCCGCCGCGTAGCCGATCGCGTTGGCGACTTGCACGGTTTGCCCGCCGTATTGGACGAGCAGCGCGTAGAGCAGACAAGTCACCGCCGTGCCGGAGCCGCCGATGAGGCAGTAGAGGAGAAATTGTTTTTTTTGTAGGAGAAAGTTTTTCAAGGGCAAATCACAGTTGTTGGCAGGCAGTATCTTAATGATGTTTTTCACAAACAACAATCGGCGCTCCGTCTGGTCCATTCCATTCAGAAACAAAGTAGCAATAGCCATTCGGGAAGTTATCCAAACATGCCTTGGCTTCCGGGTCTGCCAAATGTGGCTGCACCTCTAGCTTCCAAAAGTTGTAGCAATCATTGAGCAAAATCCATCGCAGCGAAGCCCCGACATCTGCTACGACAAATTGAACGCTACCGGCATGAAACATACTTTTAATGTCGTCTCTTGAAAGCGATCTGCCGCGCGAACTGGCTACAACTCCACTATCGCGCCACAATTCTATGAGTGGTAATTGAGTTACGACTTTGAGCGAGGCGCGCATATTTGCGACTACTTGATGATCACCGCCGCCTGCTCGTGATAGCAGCAGTAGCCGATCCAGTCGTATTTCATGCCGGTCTCGGCGATGAATTCGTTGAAGGCTTTGAACTCGCCCTGTTGCCAGCCGGAGTAATTGAACATCTCGTCAAACACGATGACCGTGCCGGGGCGGATGCGGTCGCGGAACAATTGGAAAATCGTTTTGGTCGAGGAATACAAATCGCAATCAATGTGCAGGAACGCAGCAACGCCTTTATTCGCGGCGAGAAACGGCGGGAGCGATTCGTTGAACCAGCCTTTGTGCAGTTGCACGTTGGCGCGAACGGCCGGCAGTTTGGTGACGGCGAAACGACCTTTGTCGAAATTGGGCCGCCAGAATTCCGGCAAGCCCTCGAACGAATCGAAGCCGTGAATCGTCTTCGTCGTGAGTCCGGCGAGATGATTGATGGTTGTGCCTTGAAAGACGCCGAACTCGCAGTGGAGGCCGTCGAGCGTCACTTTTTTCAGCGCGAATTCCAGTAGCGCGAAATCATTTTTGAACGCGGCCACATCCGCCAGGTTCGCCTCGATATAGCGCGCGGTGTCTTCCAGCGCGAGGTCCTGCAATTTGCGCTCGATGTTCTGGCCGTCGAGAAAATGCAGGAAGCGCGGATACAGCCGACGCGTGATCGGATTGGTGAGGATGAAATGCTTGGTCATATTCTGATTAGAAGGTGATTATTTTTTCTCCGACGAAATTTGCGGCGGAACCAGGCCCGCGCTGTCACGGAGAATCCACAGTGGACGGCCTTTGACTTCCTCGTAGATGCGCCCGATGTATTCGCCGAGGATGCCGAGGCAGATGAGTTGCACGCCGCCGAGAAACAGCACGGAAATCACAATCGTCGGAAAACCTGCGCCGGGCGCGAAACCGATTTTGGCGAACTGGGTGGCGAAAATTTTCTGCGCGAGCGTGAACAGCACGCCCAAAAAAGCAAACGCAGAAACCCATAGGCCCAGATACGTGGCCAATCGCAACGGCGCGGCGGAGAAGGAAAACAATCCGTCCATCGCGAGCTTGAAAGATTTTTTAAACGTGTATTGCGGCACACCGGCGGCGCGTTCGGCGCGGTCGAACTCCACGGACGTTTGCCGAAAGCCGCACCACGTCCGCAGGCCGCGCAAATAGCGGCTGCGTTCGGGTAGCGCGTTCATCACGGCGACAACTTTTTTATCGAGCAGACAAAAATCTCCGGCGTCGCGCGCCATCGGGAGCGGCGTCATTTTTTGCAGCAACCGGTAAAATCCCCAAGCGAGAATTCTTTTGATGAGTGGATCGCGGCGTTGTTTGCGCGTGGCGAAAACGACTTCAAAACCTTCGCGCCATTTTGCGAGCAGCCGGGCAATTTCTTCCGGCGGGTCTTGCAAATCCGCATCAATGACCACGGCGCAATCGCCGGTGGCAAAATGTAATCCGGCGCTGACGGCGGTCTGATGGCCGAAGTTGCGCGCGAAGGAAACGCCGCGCCAGTGCGGGTCTTTGACGTTTTGCGCCTTGAGAATTTCCCAGGTTTTATCGCGCGAGCCATCGTCCACGCAGATGATTTCGTAATCCGCATTCCACGTCCCGGCGACCGCGCTGAGCCGTGCAAATAATTTCGGCAGCACGTCCTCCTCATTAAAACAGGGAATGATGATGGAAATTTTGGGCATGGCGCGCGGCAGTAGTTAAATGGCCACCTGCCCTGGGACGCAAGTGAAATTAGATGGACGAGGTCTGTTTAAATTTTCACGTCTGAACTTGATCAAACAAAATCGGCAGATCGGTGTTGGAGAAACATCATGGTGCATTGGGACAGGCTTTCAGCTGTTGCCAGCGGGTGGGAGCGGCGTTGGCGGCGTTGACGTGGCCGTCCTTCCCAGCAGGATGGTTCGCAACCCGGGGATGCGCCCCAGTCCGTCGCCGACCCAAAAACTGAGCCAGCATAAAATCCCAGCCAGCAACGGTGCCAGCAGCCAGCTAAACCACGGAGAATCTTTTGCCGAATGAATGCAGGCGATTAATATTTCTACGAAGAAAAGGTGAATGATGTATATGTCCAAACTGCGACGACCCCAGGCGGAAAGTAGCGGCGATTTCACCCGCTGGTAAACCCAAAATGTTAGCACGACAAATAACACCGAGATCACGACTCCAGCCAGCCAGCGAAGCGCGATATTAGGCAGGTTGGCCGAAGTGAGTCGCATCCGAGTGGTATAGACATAGGTATCTTCGGACCACAATAAATAGCAGCCGATTCCTATTATCACCAAAGCCAAAATCTTGGGCCACGAGCGGATGGCTTGGATCTGGATTTGATCACCCTTGGCAAGCGCGTAACCGAGACAGAAAAATGGGAATGTATATTTGAATAAATAAAGGTAAGCCGCTTCTGGGGCGAATAGCATCACGCCGGTGAACAACCCAAAAAATTCTAGCCGATCCAGGCGGAGTTTTTTTGAAATGGCCACGAGGCAGGTGGCGCCAAACACGGCCCAGAGAAACCAATAGCCCGGGCGATATTCCACCATGAAATCGCGGAAGAGTTGTCGGCCACCTGCCACCGTGCCGGCGATCAAAATAAAAATAATGAGTTTGACGAATAGATACACTAGCGGCCAACAAATGGCGGGGACGACGATCTGCCGGAATCGCCGCCAACTGCACTCAAGCCAGCTAGATCGGTTGATTGCTTGAAATGAAACATAGCCGCTCACCGCCATAAAAAGCGGCATGTGAAACGTGTAAATCGCTTTAAACAACGGATCGAGGTAGTAACCGGGTTGGCCAGCGTATCCGATAAACTGGATCAGATGCCCATACGCCACTAAAAAAATGAGCACACCTTTTAAATAGTCGGCAAAGTCATTGCGCATGGCATTCGGTGCAGACATAGCGTCATCCCGCCAAAACTTTTTCGTAGATGGTTTTGAACTGCCGCGCGACATCCGGCCACGTCGCGGGTTTGGGCGGCGGCGGTAATTGCAGCGCCTCGGCGTAGAATTTTTTCAGTGCGGCGGCCGTCACGGAAACCGCATCGGTGACGGGACAAAATTGCGTGCCAATCTCAAATGAATGGCGCGCCCACGGCAGGTCGCTCAGGAGCAGTGGGCATTCGCAGGCCGCAGCTTCGAGTGCGGAGAGACTCAAGCTTTCCATCGCGCTCAACAGCACGAAGCCGCGCGCGGCGCGATAAATTTTTGCGAGTTCCGAGCGATTGCTCACGCCGCCCTCGTAGCGGATGACTTTGGGATTTTGTTTGGCGAGCGTAAAAAATTTCTGCGCATAAGGATCGTTATCCGCGTAAGCCTTGCCGAGAATCCACACGGGTGTCTGCGCTACGACGGCAGCCTCGGCGAGTTCGAGCACACGCTTGCGTTCGGTAATGGTCGCCGTGCAAACCAGCCACTCACCGCGCGGCGTTTTAGGGGCCGCAAAAAATTCCGCTTCGACACCGTTCGGCACGACAAAAATTTTCTCCGCCGCCGCGCCGAATTTATATTCCATCAGATGTTTTTCCCACGCCGTGAGCGCCACGCACGCATCCGCGAGGCGGTAAGGTTCCCAGCCAAACTTGTCCGCCATCGCGCGTGGGGCGATTTTTTCCACGCCCCAGCGAAAAATCCGCCGCACGCGCCGCTGCATATTGGTTTGCGAGCCTTGCTCGGTGAGCAGGTTGGCCAGGAGAATCTTGATTTTTTTTTGCTGCGCAAAACGAATCTGATCCGACGGCATCAGCCCGAAGTAATGGATAAGATCGCCGGTCTGGTTTTCGTCCCACCAGCGGAGCGGTTCGGCGTCCACGCCGATTTCACGGAGGGCGGCGAGAGTTTTCTGGATTTGGATGGCCTGCCCGCCGTGCGCGAGCGCGAACGGGAGTGTGCAATTCACCAAAATTTTCATGCGGGAAAATACTGACCTGCGAATGAGAAAAACACGTTTTGCATGAGCGCGAATTATCCAAACCGCACCGGCTTCGTGCAACGACAAATTCCATGGCGCGTTGGCCAACGGCGCATGTTAAAACTGCCCTTGATTGGCCAATCGCCGGAGGTAGAGGTTTTCGCGCTGCGAAAACCAGCGCTGCGGGCAGCGGCGCAACGCCTTTTGGGAAACGGATATTTCTCTCACCCGTTCCGCCGGCTGCTGCGCGGGCGGAGTTCTCGCCGCGCGAGAACTTCCACCATTCTGCGGCAGGGTCGGGATGGCCCGCCGCCAAGGGTTTTGAAATGTGAACAACTCTGCCACCGATGCGTGAACTTCACGCACAATGCGTGAAATTTTCACGCATCGCGATCTTTTCCAAAAGTGCGCAACTCGTTTTCATTGGCTTTTTCGCAGATTCGCAGTTGGCACTTGGGCTGCTAATTGGAAATTACAGATTCGATTGACAGTCTCGGCGGTTCGCGCAAATTTCGCCGCCTGTCACCCGGATAAAACAAAACAACAACACCGTAGAATTATGAAAACACAAAAAAAAGCGTTCACGCTGATTGAACTCCTCGTCGTGATCGCGATCATCGCGATCCTCGCGGCCATGCTCCTCCCCGCCCTCGCCGCCGCTAAGAAAAAGGCGCAGAAAATCGCCTGCACCAACAACGTCAAGCAAGACGTGCTGGCCTTCAAAATTTGGGCCGGCGACAACGGTGACCGTTATCCCCAGCAAGTCACTTACTCCTCGGGCGGCGCTAACGAATATTATGGACACGGCGGCGCGGCGATTGTTGCGGGTGGCGCGAACTTGCCCGGTATGGCGTTCATGGTCATGTCCAACGAACTTTCCACCCCTAAGGTTGTAGGTTGCCCTTCTGACAGCATAGTGGGTCATGGCACTTATGCCACCAACTGGACTTATGCCGACGTCATGGGTGCTCCTAATCCGCCTGTAAACACGCGTCCGGCAGCGGCGACTTCGGTCGGCAAAATTAGCTACTTTGTCAATGGTGATGCTTCGGATTCTGATCCGCAAATGATTCTCATCGGCGATTTGAATTTCGGCACCTCGGGCACTGCCAACAATGCCGCTTCAGCTTGGGCGTTTGGCAATACCTCAGCTTCGGCTCGTGGAAACACCACCCCCTCAGCAACCACCACCACCGGCGGGGCCTTTGCCAGCAGTGCTAACGGCGCTTGGTCCTGGACGACGGAAACTCATTCCAAATCCGGTAACATCGGTCTCGCTGACGGCAGCGTGCAATCGGTCACCATCAGCTCGTTCCACACTGCGTTGCAAAACAGCACGAACACAACGTTGGCCCAGACGTTTGCTTTTCCTTGGTGATTTAATTTAACGGTCAGCTCAAAGGCGCTCCGCAAGGGGCGCCTTTTTTGTTATGACCGGCGTCGACGCTTTTTACCGGACGCCCGGCTTCCGCTCACAGGCAGGCTGTGCCACCCGAAATAAATTCAAACAAATAATTCAAACAGGTGTTTGACATTTAACAGACCACAAAATATGCTGCGCACCCAAAGGATAGAAAATGAAATCAAAAATTTTAATCGGGCTGCTGGTGGTTCTCGTGCTGGGTGGCGGGCTGGCAGCGGTAAAAACGATGCAGATCAAAGCCATGATCGCTGCGGGGGCAAACTTCACGCCTCCGCCGGAGACGATTGCCTCCGCCGTGGTGGCCGAGGATTCGTGGCCGGACGTGCTGCCGTCCGTGGGCACGGTGACCGCTGAGCACGGCATCAATCTGATGGTGGAGATCGCCGGGCCGGTGCGGGAACGGTTATTTGAATCGGGCGCGGAAGTGGCGGCCGGCGACCTGATCGTGAAGCTTGATACGTCCTCGGAAGACGCCCAACTGCGCGCGGCGGAAGCGCAAGCGGCCTTGGCCAAAGTCACGGCTGATCGGTTGCGCCTATTGCGCGCGGACAAGACCATTGCGCAATCTGATTTGGATCAGGCGGAGGCGACGTTGCTCCAGACCACGGCCAGCGTGGAGAACCTCCGGGCCGTGATCGCCAAAAAAAATATCCGGGCACCGTTCGCAGGGCGGCTCGGCATCTGGCAGGCGAACCTGGGCCAATTTCTGGAGGCCGGAAAACCGCTGGTATCATTGACGGCGCTCTCGCCGCTGTTCGTGGATTTTTCATTGCCGCAGCAGGAACTGTCCCGACTGGCGACGGCGCAGACCGTGCGCGTGACTTCGGATGCGTATCCGGACAAACATTTTGAGGGCGAGATTCAAGCGATCAATCCCGATTTAAATGCCGCGACGCGCAGCGTGGGCATCCGCGCAAAATTTGCGAATGCGGATAAATTATTGCGTCCCGGCATGTTCGTGCGCGTGGAGGTCATCATGCCGGAGGCGAAAAAAGTTTTATCCATTCCGGCGACGGCCATCTTGAGCGCGCCGTCGGGTGATTCGGTGTTTGTCATCACGCAGCCGCCAGAAAAGGGCGGAACCAATCTCGTGGTGCAACAGAAATTCATCCGCACCGGCGCGGCGCACGGCGATTTTATTGCGGTGGAGACCGGTTTAAAATTGGGCGACCACGTCGTGACGGCGGGCATTTTCAAACTCCGCAATGGCATGACAGTGTTGGAGAATAATGATGTCGCGCCCAAGCCATCGCTCACCCCGACGCCGCCGAATTCCTGATAATTTTTCCCATGAACCCAGAATCGGCCAAGGCATTTTTCGGTGGCGGTTTTCGCGCTGCGAAAACCCCGTCGCCGAGCGCAGCGTCAGGCGACGGCTCCGAACGGGCGAGTCGTGAACTTTACGCCGCTCGTTCCGCCCGCTGCTGCGCGGGCAGAGTTCTCGCAGCGCGACAACTGCCACCACTAATTTTTTCCATCCGATGAAATCTTCCTTCACCGACATTTTCATACGCCGCCCGGTGCTGGCGGTGGTCGTGAACCTGATCATTTTGATCGCGGGTTTGCAGGCCATCCGCTCGCTGAATATCCGCCAATACCCGCGCAACGAAAACGCCATCGTTACCGTGACCACGGCTTATGTCGGCGCGAGCGCGGAGCTGGTGCGCGGCTTTGTGACCCAGCCGCTCGAACGCGCGATCGCAGCGGCGGACGGGATTGAATACATCGAATCCGCCAGCAAACTCGGCCTCTCCACGATCACCGTGCGGCTGAAATTAAATTACGATGGCAAGCGCGCGGCGAGCGAGATCAGCACCAAGATCAATCAAGTGCGCAACGACCTGCCGCCGGAAGCGGAAGTTCCCGCGATCAATGTGGAGACGGCCGACTCGCAATTTGCCGCCGCGTATCTGAGCTTTTCCTCGGACATTTTGCAGGCTAACCAGATCACGGATTATCTCACGCGCATCGTGCAACCGCGTCTTGCCGCGCTGGAAGGGGTGCAGCGCGCAGACATTCTCGGCGGCCGCACTTTTGCGATGCGTATCTGGCTCAAGCCGGACCGGCTCGCAGCTTACAACATCAGCCCCAATGAAATCCGC
Organism: Limisphaerales bacterium; assembly: GCA_025362675.1. Classification (GTDB taxonomy): domain Bacteria; phylum Verrucomicrobiota; class Verrucomicrobiia; order Limisphaerales; family UBA11358; genus UBA11358. The sequence goes on from JANYFN010000128.1 coordinate 18,772, forward strand.
ATGAAGTTGGCGGCTAATAATTTTCTCGCCGCCGTGGGTCACACCAAAGGCTCGCTGGTGCAGGTGAATCTCACGGCGAACACCGATCTGCGTTCGGTGGATGAATTCAAAAATCTTGTAGTGCGACAGAACGGCGATCAACTCGTGCGGCTAAGCGAAGTCGCCGATGTTTCGCTCGGGGCGGAAGATTACGACAGCGAAGTGCGGTTCAGCGGAGAACGTTCCGTGTTCATGGGCGTGTGGGTTTTGCCGAACGCCAATTCGCTCGATGTCATCAAGCGTGTCCGCACCGAAATGGAATCCATCCAAAAAAGTTTGCCCGCCGGACTCAGCGCCCGCGTAGCTTACGACGCGACTAAATATATTGAGGACGCGATCCACGAAGTTTTGGGAACACTCACGGAAACGCTTTTGATTGTGAGCGTCGTGATTTTTCTATTCCTCGGTTCGCTGCGCTCGGTGCTGATTCCGTTGGCGGCGATTCCCATGTCGCTCATCGGCGGCGTGTTCCTGATGCAATCCCTGGGCTTCTCGCTGAATTTGCTCACGCTCCTCGCGATCGTGCTGTCCGTCGGCCTCGTGGTGGACGATGCGATTGTGATGGTGGAAAACGTGGAACGCCATGTGCGCGAAGGGAAATCACCGTTTGACGCGGCTATTCTTGGCGCCCGCGAACTCGTCGGCCCCGTCATCGCCATGACGATCACATTGGCGACGGTGTATATGCCGATCGCCTTTCAAGGCGGTCTGACTGGCTCGTTGTTCCGCGAATTTGCGCTGACGCTTGCCGGGGCGGTGTTCATTTCCGGCATTGTGGCATTGACGTTGTCGCCGGTGATGGCCTCGCGGCTGTTGAGCCACGATCGCGAAGATCGCGGGTTGCCCGGCCACATCAACCGCCAGTTTGATCGGTTGAAAAAATTCTACGGGCGAATTATTGATACCACACTGGCTGCACGTCCGGCGGTTTACCTTGTGTGGATCGGATTGAGTCTATTGATGGTTCCGATGTTCATGATGGCTTGGCGCGGAAAAGAACTCGCGCCGACGGAAGATCAAGGCGTGGTGTTCGGCATCGTCGAAGGCCCGCCGAATGCGACGATTGAACAGACCTCATTTTATACCGAGGCCGTGAACAAATCGTTCGAGAAGGTTCCGGAAACGGCGCACACGTTTCAACTCACGTTTCCCGACAGCGGTTTCAGCGGCATGATTTTGAAACCGTGGGGCGAACGCAAGCGCACCGTGTTCCAGATCCAGCCGGAAATTCAGCAGATGGTCAACGACGTGCCCGGCATTCATTTGCTCATGATCACGCCGCCCGCATTACCCGGCGGCGGTCAGTTCCCCGTCGAGTTCGTCATCTGCGCCACGGCCAACCCCGAAGAAATTTTACCCTTCGCACAACAGCTCGCTGAAAAATGTGCGACGAACGGGATGTTCGCCTTCCCGCCCATCGTGGACACGAAGGTGGATCAGCCCGAAGTGGAACTGGTGATTGACCGCGACAAAGTGGCGGCGCTCGGTCTCGATTTGCAGACCGTCGGCTCCGATCTCGCCGCGCTCGTCGGCGGAAATTATGTGAACCGTTTCAACCTTGCCGGCCGCAGCTACAAGGTCGTGCCGCAAATGCGCCGCAGTGCCCGCCTCAATTCCGACCAGTTGGCAACCGCGTATGTGCGTGGGCCCAACAGCCAATTGATCCCGGTCAACACCTTCGCCCACTTCGAGAAAAAAACCACGCCGCGCTCGCTGAACCGGTTTCAGCAGTTGAACTCCGTGAAGCTCAGCGGCGTGGCGATTGTGCCGCTCGGAACCGCGCTGAAATTTCTCGAAGACGAGAGCAATAAAATGCAAATGCTCGGCGGCGCTTATCGCCTTGATTACACGGGCGAATCGCGCCAGTTGAAAACCGAGGGAAATAAATTTTTGCCCGCGCTGATTTTATCGCTCGTGCTGATTTTCCTCGTGCTGGCCGCGCAGTTCAACAGCTTCCGCGATCCGTGGATCATCATCTTGGGCTGCGTGCCGCTCGCGATGTTTGGCGCGCTGATATTCTGTTTCCTGAAAATGCCGAACCCCAATATCCCGTTCTGGACGAACGGGTGGACGACAACGTTGAACATTTATTCGCAGGTCGGTCTCGTCACGCTCGTCGGCCTCGTGACAAAAAACGGAATTCTCATTGTGCAATTCGCCAACGAACTGCAACGCGCCGGCCGCCCGAAAATTGCCGCCATTCGCGAAGCATCGCTGCTGCGATTACGCCCCGTTTTGATGACCAGCGTGGCCACGGTCGCGGGCCATTTTCCGCTGACGATGGTGACGGGCGCCGGTGCTGCCGCACGTAATTCCATCGGCCTCATCGTCGTTTCCGGCATGGCGCTCGGCACGCTGTTCACACTGCTGGTGATTCCGGCAATTTATGCCTTGCTCGCGAAGGATCACACGCACGAAAGCGTTGGAAACATTAGTGAAAACCCAATTGAGGTATGAGTGAAAATCCAGGCTCGACAGCCCCGGTGAACCACGGTGGCAGTCCGCCATCCAAGTTCAATTCGGCGGTGTTTCTCTGGCTAGCCGCCCTCGCACTGGCAGTGCTGTTTTATTTCAGCATCGCCTATTTGCTCGTGGTGCTGACGCATGAATCCACCGACGACGCCTTCATCGCCGCGCACATTGTTTCCGTTGCGCCGCGAATTTCCGGGCAAGTGGCCACCGTGCCCGTCCGCGATAACCAAGTAGTTCATTCCAACGATTTACTCGTGGAACTGGATCCCGCGGATTACGCGGTGACAGTCGCGCAAAAAGAATCCGCGGCCGTGTCGCAGGAGGCAAATTTTCGCACCGTCATCGCGGCGTATGAATTGATGCGCGCCAAAGTCGCCACCGCTGAATCTGGGGCGCGCAAGTCCGGTTTAGATGCGGATTCCGCTGCCACCACCGCCAATCGCGCGCAACAGGATTTCAATCGCGCGCGTGATTTGGTGAAAGACAAAACCATTTCGCAGCAGGAATTTGATGCCGCGCAGGCCGCGAACGACAAGGCGCAGGCGGATTTGAAATCCGCACGCGAAAATGTGGCGGGCCAAAATTCCAAGGTGGACGAGGCGCAGAAACAACTTGCCGCCGTCGTCGCGGAAAAAGACATGGCGCTATCGCAATACAATGAATCAAAAACGAATGTTGCCGCCGCGAAATTAAATCTCTCCTACACTAAATTGTTCGCGCCGTGCGATGGCCGCGTCACGCGTAAAGCGGTCGAAGGCGGCGATTATGTCCAGACCGGCCAGCAACTCATGTCCATCGTGCCGCCGGAAGTTTGGGTCGTGGCCAATTTCAAAGAATCACAGCTCGCCAAGATGCAGACAAACCAGCCGGTGATCGTGGACATTGACGCGCTCGGCGGAAAAAGTTTTCGCGCGCACGTGGATAGCCTTCAAGCTGGCAGCGGCGCGCAATTCAGTTTGTTGCCGCCGGAAAACGCGGTGGGCAATTTTGTGAAAGTCGTCCAGCGCGTGCCGGTGAAAATTGTTTTCGACGAACCGCTGCCCACCGACCGCGTGCTCGGCCCCGGACTATCCGTGACGCCAACCGTGGAAGTCGGCACAATCAATTTCCCTGCGTGGCTGATCGCCTTGAGTTCGATTATTCTGGCCGTCGTCAGCGTGTTCGCCTTTCGTTTTTTCCTGAAACGGAAAAAATAATTCCATGTCCGACCTTCCGAAACAGGAATGGCATCCGCGCCATAATCCATGGCTCATCACGCTCACAGTGATGATGGCGGTGTTTATGGAAGTGCTGGACACCTCCATCGCCAACATCGCCCTGCCACACATCGCCGGTGGTTTGTCAGCGACGCCCGAGGAAGCGACCTGGGTGCTGACCAGCTATCTCGTCTCGAACGCCATCATTTTGCCGATGACCGGTTGGCTGGGAAATTATTTCGGACGCAAGCGGGTTTTGCTTTCTTGTATCATCATGTTCACGTTCGCATCGGCGTTGTGCGGACTGGCGTGGGATTTGCCGACGCTCGTGATCGCACGGATTTTACAGGGCTTCGGCGGCGGCGCGATGGTGCCGATCGCGCAGTCCATCATGCTCGAAAGTTTCCCGCCACAAAAACGCGGCGCGGCCATGGCGGTGTTTGCGCAAGGCGTGGTGGTCGCACCGATTCTCGGCCCGACGCTCGGCGGCTGGATCACAGACAGCTATTCCTGGCGCTGGATTTTTTACATCAACGTGCCGGTGGGAATTTTTGCGGTGCTCATGGCGAAATGGGTCGTGGAAGATCCGCCGTATATCAAACGCAACGTCGCGGCGACCATTGACTACATCGGCTTCGGCCTGCTCGCCGTGTGGCTGGCGACGATGCAGATCGTTTTGGACAAAGGCCAGGAAGCCGATTGGTTTGGCGCGGAATGGGTGCGCTGGTTCACGCTGATTTCCATCGTCGCATTTTTCGTTTTCATCTGGTGGGAATTTCAAACCGATCATCCGCTCGTGGACTTGCGCGTTTTCAAAAACCGGAACTTCACGGTCGGCTTGATTTTAATGACGTCGCTCGCGGCGATTCTTTACGGCACGACCGCGCAACTCCCGCTGTTCCTGCAAACGCTCATGGGCTATCCCGCGTTGCAAGCGGGCTATGCGATGAGCCCGCGCGGCGTCGCGGCGTTCTTCACCACTTTTCTGGTCGGCCGCATCGTGGGAAAAATCCGTATGCGCTGGCTGCTTATCATCGGTTTTACGACGCTGGCGTATTCCTCGTTTTTGCTCGCCAACATCAATCTGCAAGTGAGCCAGATGACCGTGATCTGGCCGAGCATCATCAACGGCATCGCCATCAGTTTTATTTTTGTGCCGCTGACCACAGCGACGATGAGTCAGCTCGGCCAAGCGCAAATCGGCAATGCCAGCGGCCTCTACAACCTCATGCGCAATCTCGGCGGCAGCATCGGCATCGCCTTTGTGACCACGATGCTCGCGCGCGGCGCACAGGCGCATCAGGCCCTCATGGTCGGGCATCTTACGCCCACCGATCCAGCGTTCACGCAGCGCATGGCCGCAGCAAAAAATGTATTATCGCAGCACACTGATCCCGTGACCGCGACCCAACAAGCCTACGCCGCGGTGTATTCCTTGCTCGATCAGCAGGCGCATCTCTGGGCGTTCGTGGATAATTTCTTTTTGTTCGGCCTGCTTGCGCTCGCCGGTATTCCGCTGGTTTTCCTCTTCAAACGACCGCAATACATGAAAAAGCCGGTAGCGGGTGCACATTAAGCTGTTAGTTATTTTGAAACAAATCCGGGGTTAGCGCGTCTAAACCTTTGAATATGAAAAAAACAACTTTGGTGAAAACGATATTAATCGCTGCCAGTCTGCCACTGATAGCTGGTTGCGTGGAGCGGCGGGTGGTCTATCGCGACCGGCCGGTTTATGCGCAACCACAACCCGCGCCGATAATCGTGGAGCAATATCCGGCGCCGCCACCGCCGCCGACAGAATATGTCACCGTCGCGCCCGGACCACCGGATGCTTGGCTGTGGATTCCCGGCACTTGGGAATGGCGCGGTCGCTGGGTTTGGAGTGGTGGCCACTGGGCCGCTCGTCCGCATCGTGGAGCAGTCTGGCTGGCACCGCATTGGGAGCATCGCGGTCACGGCCACATCTGGATCGGTGGCTGCTGGCGTTGATCAACTGCTAATTCTTGCGAGCGCGTCCGTGGTGATGACCCGGGCGCGCTCGTCTGTCTTTGCCTCGGCATAACAGCGAAATTCCGGCGCATTGCCCGACGGCCGCAGATGGATAATTTCCTCGTTCGCGAACGTGATGCGCAAACCGTCGGTTCGATTTAAGCTTGCGACTTGGCCGCAGATTGACCTGAACATTTTTTCGAGCGCGGCCTTATCGGCAGCTTCCGAGCCAGCGTTGAACTGCGTAATAATCGCCGCGCTTTTTTCCGTGGGGAAATTTTTCAAGCGGTCGCTCGCCGTGAACCGCGCCGGCAGCGTGGCCACAAGTTCCGAAACTTTTTTACCATGCGCTTTTGCCAGTAATAAAATTCCCAGCATCACAATGACCGCATCGCGCGTCGGCAAGGCGCGCAGAAATTTCCCGTCATTTTCAATATCCGAATTTAACAGAAACCCGCCATTCGCTTCGTAGCCCACCACGCGTTTCGCCCCGTCAATACTAGCTTGAATCATCGAAGCCACCACGAACGGCGAGCCGATGCGCGTGCGCCGGATGTCGTGAAACCAACCACATTTTTCGACCGCCGTGTTGCAGCTCACCGGCGTGCTGATGGAATCCGCCTCCAGAAATTTCGCACACAAAATTCCCGCCACGTCGCCGCGCAACCAGTTTCCATTTTCATCGCTGACCAGTGGACGGTCGCTGTCGCCATCGGCAGAAATGAGGGCGTCATATTTTCCCGACGCCGCCCAGTCCTGCGCCAGCTTGACGTCTTCGGGCCGAATCGCTTCGGTGTCCACGGGAATGAATTTATCCGACCAGCCAAGCGCCGTGACTTCTGCGCCGAGGTGCGAAAATATTTTCACCAGCACCTCACGCCCGACGGCGGAATGTTGATACACGCCAATGCGCAAACCTTTCAAAGCGTCGTGGGCGAAAAAATTCAAATAGCGCATCGCATAATTTTCTCCGGCCTCGGGCGAGACTTCGCGCGGAGCGCCACGCTGGAGTTCACGTTTCAGCGTCTTCCCCGGCCAGCTAAAGCTTGAACTCCAGCTCCCATCGGCACCGAATAGTGCGTCGTCCCACTCGACAATCTGGCTACTCATGCCCTGTTCATCCGACTTCAAAACTTCGCCGCCACACTTGTTGAACTTGATGCCGTTGCGGTCATCAGGAATGTGGCTGCCCGTGACCATGATCGAAGGAATTTTATTTTCAAAACCAAACAGCGCGACGGCGGGCGACGGGATTTTCCCGCAATTCACCGCGCGATAACCCATGTCCTCGGCAGCGCGACACACGGCTTCCATCACGCGGCTCGTGCTCGGACGAAAATCGCCGCCGATCGCGACGCGCTCGCCGGCGCGCTTGATTTCGCCAATGGATTCAAGGTATTGGAGAAAACCCTGGGCGTAGGCGTAACAAACGGAATCGGTCATCGCCGTCGCCAGACCGCGCGCGCCGCTCGTGCCAAACGCCACGCCGCTGCGCACCATGAGTTCTTGGATAGAAATTTTCATTTAGTAAATGAGGCGGCAATCTATCGCAACTATTGCGGCGAGGAAATAGTTTTCAAATTACCCGGGCTGAACGGACACAACTCCCGGGCGGTAAATATATTTCTTTGCGCCTCCCCGGCTTTGCGTGAAAATAAATTTGTGCAAGCGCGCTTTCTCCTCGGCCCCGCCGGCAGCGGCAAAACTTTCCGCTGTCTCGCGGAAATACGCGCCGCCTTGCGCGACGAGCCCGACGGCCCGCCGCTCATTCTGCTCGCACCGAAACAGGCGACCTTCCAGCTCGAACGCCAGTTGCTCGCGGGGACGGAGATCTCCGGCTTCACGCGCTTGCAGATTCTTTCATTCGACCGCCTGGCCCAATTCGTTTTTGAAAAGCGCCGCATCGCGCCGCCCAAATTGTTATCCGCCGAAGGACGCCTCATGGTGTTGCGCGCCCTGCTCCATCAGCACGCGGAGAAATTAAAACTATTCGCTAGCAGCGCCCGCCGGGCCGGTTTCGCGCAGGAACTCGGCACGCTACTGGCGGAATTGCAGCAACATCAGTTCACGCCCAAGAAACTGCGCGCGCTATCAGCCGATGAAAACCTTCGCCGCGAATTGCGCGATAAGCTCCACGACCTCGCATTGCTCTCCGAAAAATATTCAGAATGGCTGGCCAAACAGGGATTGCAGGACGCCAATAATTTGCTGGATTTTGCAACCGAGGCGTTACGCGGAAAAACCTTCAACCTTGCCGGTTTGTGGTTGGATGGTTTTGCCGAAATGACGCCGCAAGAACTGGCGTTGCTCGCCGCCATCATTCCGCACTGCGGCCAAGCCACGCTCGCGTTCTGCCTCGGAACGGAGCCGACGCCGACTGAATCATGGCTCTCTATCTGGTCCGCAATCGGCAAAACCTTTCAGCAATGCCGCGACCAAATCCAGGCGTTGCCCGGCGTGGTCGTTTCGACAAAAACCTTATTGCGCGTGCCGGGCAAAAATCGTTTTGCAACCGATTCCGACCTCGACGTGTTGGAAGCGAGCTGGTCGCAGTTGGTTCAAAATGCTGAAACAACCGTTCAAAATCCCGAAGCGCTCCGCCTCGTCGCCTGCGTCAATCCCGAGGCCGAGGCCGTGTTCGCCGCCCGCGAGATTTTAAAATTTGTTCGCGCTGGCAACCGCTTTCGCGACTGCGCCGTTTTGGTTCGCCAGCTGGATGGTTATCACAAGCCGCTCGCCCGAATTTTTCGGCGCTTCGGCATTCCATTTTTTCTCGACCGCCGCGAGAGTGTGGCGCATCACCCGCTGGCCGAACTGACGCGCAACGCGCTGCGCACGATCGCGAGCGACTGGAAGAATAGTGAAGACTGGTTTGCCACCCTGAAATCGGGCTTTGCGCCGGTGACCGAGATAGAAATCGACCGACTGGAAAACACGGCGCTGGAGTTCGGTTGGCGCGGCAAAAAATGGCGCGAGCCATTACCCGACGAACACTGCGAGCGATTGCGAGAGATCATTTTCCCACCGTTTGAACATTTTCGGACTGAGCTTGCTCAACTGAATTTTAAGCCAAACGGGATGCAACTGGCGCACGCACTGCGCCAGTTGTGGAGTGACTTAAAAGTTGAAGCCACGCTCGAAGGTTGGACCCGCGCGGAGGCGGCTTTGGTGCTCGCCGCGCGTCACGCATCGCCGCACCAAACCGTTTGGGAACAGATGAATTCGTGGCTCGATAATCTCGCGCTCGCGTTTCCGGGCGAGGCTTTGGAGTTACGCCACTGGCTGCCAATTCTGGAAGCCGGCCTCAGCAACCTCACGGTCGGCGTGATTCCGCCGGCGCTCGACGAAGTATTGGTGGGCGCGATTGATCGCGCCCGGAATCCGAGTTTAAAATTTGCCATGTTGCTCGGCCTGAACGAATCCGTTTTCCCCGCCCAACCGGTGGCGCCAGTGATCCTGACCAGTTCCGACCGCGCCGATTTGGAAAAGCAAAGCGTTGATTTGGGAGCCACTTTGCTCGACCAGATTTCCCGCGAACGTTATCTCGGCTACATCGCTTGCACCCGCGCTAATGAAAAGCTGCTGTTAACGTTTTCAAAACAGAGCCCGGACGGAAAAAAGTTGAACCCCTCGCCGTTCATCGCACAGATCCAACGGATTTTTCCGCAGCTAACCGTGGGAGAGGTTTCCGCCGAAATAGATTGGCACAACGCGGAACATGCCAATGAGTTGGTGTCGGCGCTGGCTAGCGGTCTGGAAATCGAGAAGCGCGCGCGCGCGGGCGTTCAAGTTTTAGCGCGGGCGGGCAGCGCCCTAAATGGTGAACTCCAACAAATCCCCGCGCTGAAACTGCTGACGGAGCAACTGGCCGCGTTACACGAGCCCGATCAAACGGAGAACCTTTCACAATCGTTGGCGGAAAAACTTTACGGACCGGTCTTGCGTTCATCCGTGAGCCGGCTGGAAGAATTTGCGCAATGCCCTTTTAAATTTTTTATCAAGTCAGGGTTACGCGCGAATGAGCGGAAAGTTTTTGAACTGGACGCCCGCGAGCGCGGCAATTTTCAGCACGACGTTTTGAAGATATTTCACGAGCAATTGCAGGCTGAAGGTAAATTCTGGCGCGACCTGACACCGCTCGCGGCGCGGGAACGAATCGGCACGATCGCAGCGTCGGCCATGCAGTTGCACCGCGATGGATTGTTTCTGGATTCGGCGGAAACCAAGTTTGCGGCCCAGGCGATGACGACGGCGTTGCAGGATTTTGTGGAGGTCATCATTGGTTGGATGCACACGCAATATGACTTTGATCCGGCGGCGGCGGAACTGGGTTTTGGCGGTAAGGACGACGCTGCACCCGCATGGGAGATTGATGTGGGCAGCGCACGCAAACTGGCGCTGCAAGGCCGGATTGACCGCGTGGATCTGTGGCGCAACCCGGCGGATGGAAGCGCGTTGGCAGTCGTCACCGATTATAAATCGGGCGTCAAAAAACTGGAATCGTTACTGGTCGAGAACGGATTGCAGTTGCAACTGCTCGCTTATCTCGGCGCGCTGCGGCAATGGAAAAAACCGGCAGATGTTTTTGGCGCGGAGAAAATTATTCCAGCCGGCGCATTTTACGTCAGCCTGCGCGGAAAATTTGAGAATGGCGGATCGCGCGCGGAAATCCTTGGGGACACGGCCGCGAAGAAAAATGCCTATCGTCACAACGGGCGTTTCGATGCGGATGAGTTGCGCAAGTTTGACCGGCGCAACGTGACGAAAGGCGACCAGTTCAATTTTAAGTTGAACAAGGATGGAAAATTGCCGTCCAATTCAACAGAGGCGATTCCTGGCAAGGAATTCACCGCCTTGATCGATCAAGTAGAAGAACAATTACGCGGGCTCGGCGAGCGGATTTTTGAAGGTGCGGCGGCGGTGGATCCGTTTCGCAAAGGCAAACAGACGCCTTGTGAATATTGTGATTATCGCGCGGCGTGCCGGATTGACGAGTGGGCGCACGACTATCGGCAATTACGCACTGCCGAAACGACAGCAACAACATGAAACAAATTTTTCTCAGCCTGACTTTAAGTGCGGTGGCGTTTGTCACCGGTTGCAACGCCGCGCCGACGAACAGTCCCGCCGCGCGAAATAATTTAACCAACACCAATTCAACCATGAAATTCCCATTGCAACGCAGCGAAGCCGAGTGGCGTAAAATTCTGACGCCGGAACAATATCATGTGCTTCGCGAGGCCGGAACAGAACGCGCCTTCACCGGTAAATACTGGGACACGAAAACACTCGGTGAATATCGGTGCGCGGCCTGCGGCGAAATTCTTTTTAAGTCGGATGACAAGTTTGATTCGCATTGCGGCTGGCCAAGTTTTTCGGAAGTCGTCGCGCAGGGAAAAGTGATCGAGCACAAGGACACAAGCTTCGGGATGGTGCGCACGGAAGTGTTGTGCGCGAATTGCGGGAGCCATCTCGGCCACGTTTTTGATGACGGCCCCGGCCCGAAAGGTCTGCGCTACTGCATCAATTCGGCATCGATTGATCTCGCCGACACCAACGCACCAAGTTGGAAACCAGCCGAGAAAAAATAACGTTCCGGGGTCAAGGTTTCACGATTCACGGTGCCGCAATCTTCAAATGTGAAATACGGAACACCGCACCATGTGGTGCGTTGGGCAGACACGCGATATCCCAGCCATGCGCGTGGACAATCTGTTGCACGACGGCGAGGCCAAGGCCGGTTCCTTTTTGGTGCGTCGTGAAGTAGGGCTTGAAAATTTCTGCTCGATTTTCGTCAGTAACCCCAGGCCCGTCATCGCGTATTTCCAATATCCCTTCGCTGTGAACGCGCTGCGTGACTATCTGAATTTTCCCGTTTTCAACCGCCGCCTGAATGGCATTAAGAATCAGGTTGAACAAAACTTGCCGCAGCAGTTGTTCATCCGCCTCGATTGAAAAAGTTTCGCCGGTGACGTCCACACGCAATTTCTTTTCCTCGATGTCGTAGCCCAGTGTGCGCACGACCTCGCGGCAGGCGGCGGCGAGCGAAACATTGGAGCGGCGAACTTCACGCGGGCGCGAGTAATTAATGAATTCGGTGAGCTGCGCAGTGACCTTATCTGTTTCATCCACGATAGCGCGGGCTTTTTCCTGCACTGATGCCGGGGCATCCGGCAAGCGTCCGAGCATCTGCGCCTGACCACGAATGATGTTGAGCGGATTACGCGTTTCGTGCGCAAGTCCAGCCGCGGCCAGGTTCAATTCTTTCAAATGCGAATTCTGTTCACTGGCCCGGATAAGGCGAATTTGCAATTCCGCATTGCGCGACGTATTGCGCCACGCCAAGCCAACTCCGAGCGCGGAGATGCCCGCAAAAAAACCAATGACACAGCGCAGCCACCAGTCGTGCGTGCAGCCGGCGCGGAAATTTTCCGTGGACATGACCAGCACGAGTCCGTGCAGTTCGCGCTTGGCGGCGATGGCCTTGAAATCGGCATCGCTCATCCCGCGCATCCACGGTGGCCGGCGATTACCACCGCGCGGGCGCTCGCCCTCCGGTGGCCGACCGTTTTCATCAGGCGGCGGTGGCTGAAATTCCCGGTCAGCATTGGTGTGTGGCGGCGGCAGGTTCGTTGATGAAAAGCTATTACGGACCTCGCGCGGAAAGCTGTTCGTCAGGTTGCGAAATGAAGGGAGCACTACGGTGGGGTTAGTCGTGCCGCCTTCAGCGTTCACGCTCCCACCCTCGACTGGCAGCACGAAAACGACGTTGTCCTCGGACCAGCGTTCGCCCTCGCCCGCCGACTCACGGGAGATTAAATTCGTCTGGCCCGCCGCCGCCACCGTGTCGCCCTCGTTGTTCAGCAATCCAACGGCAAGTAACTGGCTGGCGCTTACGAGCGCGTTGGTGCGGATGCTGGCGAGTTCGTTGAGCACTGGATCAAGCCGGTCCTGAAACAGCGCGCCCCGAAAACGCACCGCCCGCGTCACGGCATTCAAAGTCCGGGCGATTTCGTGCGAGCGATTGCGGAGGTCGGCCTTCGCGGCGTCAACCACGCGGCGATGCTCGGTGATCTGCCACACGATAACGAGCAACCAAGCAGCAAGTAGCAGGGTTTGGACAAAACTGCTATGACGTCTCATTTGCATGCATCAAGCCAGGTATTTTACCGCCCGGGAAACATCATTTTCCCTTTTTCAACGGCACCCGTTCGAGGAAGCGGTTAAGCTCCTGTTCGCTCACCTCATTCGTGATGACTTGGGACTGGCGGGTTTCTGTCACCGCGAGCGCGGCCAGATCTGAAGGCTGATTGACGATGTGCGGCGTGAGAAACATGAGTAGCTCGGTCTTGTCATTCGAGCGCTTCGAGGCTTTGAACATATGGCCCAGAATCGGGATGTCGCCCAAAATCGGCACCTTGCTTTCGCTCGAAGATTTTGAATTGGCGATCAAGCCACCGATGACGACGGTCTGTCCGTCCGGCGTCACCACGACGGTATCGGCAGAGCGGATGTTGATGTTCGGCGCGAACACCGGTGAGCCGAGCAAGCCGCCCGTCGCAATTTGCTGGCCGGGAGTGGAGGTGTCCACTGACGAGGTTTGCGGCTGCAAAATCATTTCCACGAGATTGTTTGCCCCGATGAACGGCGTGACGTTGAGAATGATTCCGACGTCAGTATAATTACCGTTGATGATCGGCGTCGTCGTATTGCCCGTAGTGGTGAAAGTGACACCGCTGGGCAAATAGACCTGCTGCCCGACAACAATTTTCGCGAGCTGACCGTCGCGGGCCAACACAGACGGCCGCGAAAGAATCTGCGCCTTACCCGCCGTCGCAATCGCCTTGAGCGTCGCCTGAAAATCAGAGCCGACGATCTGGTAAAATCCGTTCGGATTGCTGTTGGGCGTCAGAGCATACTGGCCGGTCACTGGATTGCGTCCGCCGACATTGAAATTCGTCACCAAGCTGTTGGCACCCGCGAGTCCAAAAACATTGGCCGCGCTACTATTCAAATTATTCCCAATTCCCTTGGAATAGGATCCCTCAACGCCGATGTCCGAGCCGTTATTACGCTGCACTTCCAGAAAAACCATTTTGATCAGCACCTGCGGTTTCGGCACGTCTAGATTGGCGATGACGTTGCTGATCGCCAAACTCGTCTCCTCGTCCGCGATCACAACGATGTTATGCGTTTGCGGGTCCACCGTGATGACGGCATTGCCGACGGAGCCGTTGTTATTGTAAGCCGTCGTGTTGCGGCTGCTTGCATTGCCACCGCCGAAACCACCAAAACCGCCGCCGCCAAAGCCACCAAAACCGCCAAAGCCACCGCCGCCACGTTGTTGAGCGTGAAGTTGAACTTCCGCGCCCAGCACGAACGCCAGCGTGACCAGCGAAATTTTCTTGAACAGATTCGTTTTCATAAAATTGTATCGCGATGAGATTGGTTAGAATTGCAATCCGCCCGCCCCACCACCGCGGGTGTTGCCGCCGCCGCCGCCAAAACCAGAACTGCTGCTGGATGAGGTGGTCGTCGTGGCGTTGTTTTGTGACCGCTGCATCAGCGCGCTGTTCTGCGAAGAGCTGCTGCCGCTGCGCGAGGTGCTACTCGATTGGAACATGGTTTGCAGCACCTGCGCCGCTTGCTGCGCATCACCATTCTTCATCTGGAACACGTAAACTTTCTGGTCGCGCGTCGAGGGCACGTCGAGGTCTTTCATCATGTTACCAATCTGATCCATCAAATCCTTTGGCGCCGTGACGATCACCGCTTGAATGCGCGCGTCCGCCACCGCCGAAACCTGCGTCGCTTTTTTGATGCGATCATTGGAAGTTCCGCTGCCGCCGGTATTACCCCCGCCACCGCCGCCACCACCACCGCCCATCATGCGCGAGAAAAATCCACCGGGCCCACCGCCACCACCAAAGCCACCGCCAAAACGAATCGGCGATTGAGAACTGCTGCCCGAACCACTGCTGGGAAATATACTCGCCAGCTCCGTCGCCACATCGGTCGGACTCGCGTGCTTGAGATGGAATACACGAATTTCTGTTTCCGCCTCCGCACTGCTATCAATCGCCTTGATGATCTCCGTGAGGTGCCGGATGTTTTGCTGCGTATCCGTGATGACCACAGAATTGCCCGCCTCATTCGCGACCACGGTTGCCTGCGGCGAAACGAACGAGGTGAGGTCCGAGACGAGTTGCCTGGCTTCGACAAAACGGATCGGAATGATCTGCGTGACGATCTCCGCGTTCTTCGGAATCTCATCAGGATTGTTGCCCGACTTCACCGGAATATCGCGCGTCTTCGCATCGTTCTTATCCACGATCGTCAGCGTGCGCCCATTGCGGATCGCGGCGTAACCATTTTTATTCAACACGCCGCTCAACAGATCCACCGCTTCATCCTTGGTCACTGGCTGCCCGCTGATGATGCTCACGTTGCCGTTGACATGCGTGTCGAGGACAATGATAAAGCCAGCAGCATCGCTCAAATAATTCAGCACCATCTCCAACGGCGCATTGTGAAAATTCAAGCGCAGCTCGTTCGGATTATTTGTCCCGCTCACACTCGTCGGCGGCAGAAAATGGGAATCATAAGCGCCGCGCGGCGGGTGCGCACTATCGGCGGGCAAGATCACGTTTGGCCCTTGGTCTTTTTGTGGCTCGGCGGAGTTGCCGCCATTGCCGGACGCTGGCTCCGCCGCCGCAGGCAAGGCCGCTGCCGCTTCCGCCGAGGTCGGGGCATTAGCTTCCGGCTCACCCGCCGTCGCGGGCACGGCTTGATCCGGCGTTGGCGGCGGCGGATTATTATCGCCCGTCGGTGGTGTTTGTTCCTGCGCGGACGCTGACACCAGCAGACCCGCGAAGACCAAGGTTAAAAATTTTAAACTGATCGTTTTCATTTGTTTTCCTGTGCTCGTTTTTCCATCAACCGTTTCAAAATATCATTTGGCTCACCCGCTGCCGCTGGCTTGCTCTCGCTGTCACCAACGCTTTTATCCGCTGCCGCACCGCTGCTGGCTGCGCCCACGGGCAAGTCAGCCGCGCCCGCTAATTGCCAGCCACCGTTTTCCTGCCGCAACACTTCGCCCACTTTCATGTTCATTTGTTTTTTGTCGGCCGCCTCCAGCGTCACGCTCGTCGCGCCGATCGCCACAATCGTGTAGCCCGCGATCTTTTCCGACACCGGCAGAACCTTTTTCAGCTCCACATCATTGCTGCTAAAAAAGGCGAACGTCCCCTTCTCGTAGGCCATGGTCCCGACAAGCGCAATCGTCGGCGCCGAGGTGGAATGCGTCGTGCGTCGCGGACTCTGCGGCCGCGCGTTGGACGAATAATGCGGCTGCCGGTTCGGGTCAAAAATATTGCGCTCCGTCACAAAACGACTGAACGCCGGATAATCCGTCGGCCCGGGAATATTCTTGTTCGTCTGCGCGAATAGTTGGCCCCCGCCTAACAGCAGTGCGAGCCACAAAAATGTTGATTTAATTTTCATTTTTTATCGCTGATCTGCAACGCCAGCCCATTCAATTCCAGCGCGAGGGTCATCAACTGACCCGAAGCGTCCCGCGCCGTCAGCTCGATTGAATCCAGTTTCACCGCGAGCGGTCCACGCTCCACCGCGTTCAACAACTTACTTAATGATGCTAAATCGCCCGCCGCTTCCACGCGACACGCCAGCGTCAGAAAATTCGTCGATTCATTTTTCCATTGCGGCATGATGCTGGTGACTTCTGCGCCCGCTTCCCGCGACCAACCATCGAGCGCTTTCAGAAACTGCTGCTCCGCCTGTGACGTGTTTGCCGCCAGCGCATTCGACTGCATTTCGCTCCAGCGACTGCGGATGCCCGTCTCCCGTTTCACGAGTTGCTGCCCCTCGCTCACCTGCGTGCGCAAATTTTTTATCTGCGTCTGCCGCGACGACCACCAGTCGCCCAGTGGGAATAAAATAAAATTAATCGCAAGTGCCAACCCGCCCACCGCGATAGTCATGGCGACGAGAAATTGCTGCCGGTTTTCAATTTTCACTCCGCACCTCCGTTGTTGAATTTGAAGCTGAACACAAATTGGATCGGCGGTTTATTGCCCCGGCTCTGCTCCCGATGCACCGCGCTCACGCCTTGGATTTTGCTAAGGTTCGCCTCGACCGCAAGCAGCGATGAATTGTCCCGTGCCGTCCCGGCGCACGTCACCGTGTTGCCGTCGCGAATGGTGATGTTCTTCGCCGTCACCGCGCCGTCCTCAGGAAACGCCAGCGATAACTGCCGCAGAATCGCAAGATGCTTATAGTTCCCGCCATACCACGGTCGATACTGGCGGATGTTCGACTGAATATTTTCGAGCTGGCCAACCTTCTTTTCGATTTGCGCCCATTGCGAGCGCAATCGCCACAGTTGGACTTGCTGATAAAGAAAAAATCCTATCACGATCAGCGCCACGCCAGCCGCAATCGCCCCCGTCGTGCGCAACCGGCCGGAAGAATATTTTTTGGTGAACTGCTCGAGGAGGCTCGGCTTCGGCGGCAGAAATTCAAACGCCGGTTTCCGTTCTGCTAATAGATTTGCCGCGAGGCTGAACGCCGGTGAAATCGTTGCGCCCACCGGCAACGTCGCGCCGAATTCATCCGCCGCGTAAGCCGTCGCGAGTTCCACTGCCAAACCCATCGGCTCAAATTTTAATTCCATTTCATCCGCCAATTGCTGCGCCAGTTCGCGCGGCCCGAAAATGCGGATGCGTTTCACCTTCGCGCGCAATTCCGCCGGTAACTGGCCCAACGTCACGCGCGTCTCACGGGCAATCACCTCCGTGTGCAACGTGCGCCGCCCGGCTTCGTTTTCCACCGCGCCCTCCAGTCCGCGCAGCGCCGCCACCCCGCCGCCGGTGGTGATCTGCAAGCCGAGACTGCTCTCGCCAATCACGAGCGCCAGCACGCCGTCTGATTTTTTATCGCCGCAAAATTGCAGCGCAGAAATTCCGAGACCGAAACTCACCGGTTTTAATTTTGCCGCTGCCAAAACTTTTTCCAGCGTGGCGAGGTGTGAATTCGGAATACCCGCCAGCAGCACAAATTGTTTGTCTGCCGCCAACGGCGCGCGGGATTCGCCAATCTGCAACGTCGTAATGTCCGCGTGAAAATTCTTCTCCGCCTCCATCTGCAACAAGCTCGCCGCGTCCGCCTCGGGCAACGGCGGCAATTCCGTTTGCGCCGTCAGCACCCATTTCAACGGCACGCCGACAATGCAGTTACGCTCACGAACCCCAGCAGAATCAAGGTGATTGCGAATTTCCTGGCCAACCAGTTCCGGCGCGGCGGTCAGCGGATCAAGGGTGAGCACCACGGAAAAATTCTGGAGCGATTGCAACGCGCCATTCACGCGTTTGAGCACCACACCGTCGAGGCGGCTGCCGTCAAGCGTGAGGCCGAGCACCGAGGACAATTTTTTCCCTTTGCCAGATTTTGGTTTGAAATCAGAGTTCATTGCGTATTTTTCGCGACCAGAGTTTCCCGCGCTTTTTCGCCCAGCGCCCAGCCGAGCCGGCTCAGGTCTTGTCGGTATAAAATTTTTGGCGAACCATCGCTCACATCGAAAATAAATTTAACGCGCCGGTAGCCGCGACCGAACGCGCCGACCGCCGCGATGTCCGCCGTGAACTGATAACTGTGCGTCGTCACCGAATTGCCGCGCGCCAACGCCGTCACCACCGGACTATTATTTCCCAGCGCATCAATCAGCCACGCGCTGGAAGTGAGATTATTCAGATTCTGCGCGCGATAATTGATCAACGTCTGCGCCGCGCTCTCCGCCGTGGATTCATCCACGTTCGCGCCCATGAACAAAGCCGTCAGCACATCCATGTTCGCTGTGTTGATGTTCACTCGCCCGCGAAAATAAGTGTTCGTGCTGGTGGTCACGTTGTTCGCGATCTTGTTAAAATCGTCCGAACTCATGCCGGCGTTTTTGCAGCGCAACGCAAAATCCAGAATGCCGTTGCAAGCAATCGTCCGCTGCGTGCCCGGCGGGTGGATCGTGCGGTAAATGGATTGCGCCATGCTCGTCGCACTGGCGGTGCCGGCGCTTTGAAACAAGGAACGAAATTGTGCTTCCGTGATGGCGTTCACGTTCGTCAGCGATGTGCCGTCGGAATGAAAATTAGGTTCGCGCGTGTAAACCGTGGTGTATTCAAACAGACCGGGATCGAGTTCGCCATTGCTGTTCAAATCTTTTTCGCTCTTGTCGAGCACGCCGTTGCGATTCACATCCTCGCCCGCGAGCAATTCCACCGTCGCGCCGGAAACCAGCCGCAATTCATCCACCGTCTCGAACGGCGCGTATTTCGACTGATAACCCGCCGACGTATAATCAGCGCCAAGGATTCCATTCGTGCCGCGCCAGTCTTGGATCGCATCGGAAAAATCTGTGGTCATGTTCGGCAAATACTGAAGCACGTTCGTGCTGGAATTGTTCAAGCTCAATTTGCCGCCTTCATCCACGAGCCCAAAGTAAGGATCGGTGGAACTCTTGCCCGATGGATCGCGGCCAATCAGCCAAAACTTCGCGTCACCCACCGCGACAGCCTCGCAACTAAACTGGGTGTTGTCCGGCACCGCACCGTTCGTCGCAAAATTCTGGAGCGCATAACCGACGTAGCGCGCCGCGCCTTCGATGGCTTGATCCGCGACAAGTCCGCTGACGCGATTATCGGCCGCGCGCAATTCGAACGTCATCTGATTCGCAAAATACAGCGCGATGCTGACCAGACCAAGCGCCACCCAAAGCACGATGATGAGCACCGACGCATTATTGCGCCGTTTTCCAATGCTCAAATTGGCTTGGGTTAATTTCATGTTCCGCTCAAAACCATATTCGTCCGTGCGACCGCATCAATCGGCACGATCAACTGGATCGGCTCCGTGATATTTTTTTTATCACCCGCCATCTGGATTTCCACCTTCACGGCCAGCGGCAGGTTGGTGTTGATCGTGTTCGCATCGCTCGTGTCCCACGTGTCCTGCCAGCGCGAACCGTCGTAGCAGGAAAATTTCACGCTCTCCACACCGCTCAACATCAACTGATCTTGCACGTCCGGCGTCGCACTGATCGCCAATAAATTCCGCGTGATGCTGCGATACAAATCGCGCCGCCCGCTGGCGTCCGTGGAGTTTTTTAATTCATACGTCACGCGCTGGATATCGCCCCACGGTGTGGTGGCGTTCAGCGCGCCGGTCGCCGTGCACATTTCCACCGCCACCGGTTCGGTCACGCCGGGACTGTTGATCGTGCCCGCCTTGAAATTGCCTGACAAAATCTTGCTCGTGCCATTCGTCGGCGTGACACAGCATTGCAAATCGCGCCGTATGAACGTCACGGTCGCATCGAGCGGCGTCGCCGCGTCCACCACATTGCTGGTCACTTCGCGCAAATGCAGTGCGGTGAACAGCACTGCGTTGACCGCCACCAAAACAATCGCCGCCACACCGATGGCGAGAATCATCTCGATGAGCGTGAAGCCGGCGGCGAGTGACGAAATGCGAACGACGCCACTTTGCTTTCGCAAGGCAGCTATTAGACTTTCATTTGTCATTCCAATTTTCATTTACTCGTCATGGTGCTCGCCGTCCCGGTCTGTCCCAGCTGACTCACTAGCGTATCCAGCTTCACCGCATAATCTTTTCCTTGCGCGGAGAACTTCACTTCCGCCGTCACCACTTGCATCGCCGAATCTTGCGACCAGCCAGCGCTCGTCAGCGTCCACCGGAATTCCCGGCCGCCTTCCGTCGCCGTCCCATTCTGCGTGCCGTTGCTCCAGTTCGTCATCACTAAGCTTTCGTTCAGCACGCGGTCCGCGATGCGTGCCGCCGAACCTTTGCGCGCCGCGACTTCGCCCGCGAGGCTTGCGACATGAATCGCCTCGACCGCCGCCGGAATCACGATGGCGAGAAACAACAGCGCGGCCAAAACTTCGGCGAGCGTGAAGGCGGACTGCTGCGTGCTGCGTGCTGCGTGACGGAAACCCGCCGCACGCAGTCTCCGCTGGTCACGCTCCACGCAGCACTCGTCACTGTTGCGCGTCAGTAATTTCATAACCCATCCGCGTTTTGCCCAGCACCAGCCACCGGGCAAATCCTGCTGAGTCTGTCAATTTGAACGTCGCTGGGCTGTTGTCATCCACCGTGCCGTCCGCCGAAAATTTTATCGCGGGCAAATCGTGAAACGTGGTCGGCGTGGCCGCACCGGCGCTCACCACGGCGATTTGCAACGTTGAATCCACGTTCAACTCCTCCGCCTTCGCATCGCCGTTCTGCCCGCTCGTCTCCGCCTGCAAACCGTAACTGCCCGATTTTTCATTCACCCACAACAGCATCGTGGCGCCCTCGGAAACCGCGCGACTTTGCCCCGCGTGAATCAGCGCCGCGAACCGGCGCGCCTCGGAATCCAGCGCGCGTCCCCGGATGAACCGCGCCATCGCCGGGGCCGCAATGGACGTGATGACCACCAGCAGCGCGAGCACGAGGATCAACTCGATCAACGTGAACGCGCGGCGGCGTAAATTATTTTGTCCAGTTGCCCACATCATCATCCGTTCCCTCCTTGGCGTCGGGTCCGACGGACACCAAGTCGTAAGAATTCGCGTTGTGTTTGCCGGGGAAATAATAATTGTAGTTATTGCCCCACGGGTCGGACGGAATTTTATCGAGATACGGCCCGTGCCAATTCTTCGCGTTACTCGGCAAGGTCACGAGATCACCCAGGCTTTTCGGATAGTAGCCATTGTCCACCTCGAACGCGTCGAGCGCGGTCTTGATGGCAGAGAGGTCCGCGCGCGCGGCGGTCGTGCGCGCCTGTTCGCTGCGCCCCACGATTTTAGGAATCACCAGCGCCGCGAGAATGCCGATGATGGTGACGACCAGCAGCATTTCCACGAGCGTGAAAGCGCGGCGCGCCAATGAGCGCGCCAATGAGCGCGTAAATCGTAAATCGTAAATCGTAAATTTATTTTGTTTGGTTTGAATGTTCATAATTGCGTTGTGTTTATTTGATGTATTCGCCCATCGAAAGCACCGGCAACAACATGCCGATGAAAATGACACCGATGAATCCCGCGATCAAAAACAGCATCAGCGGCTCGGCAAATGCCACGGCGGTTTTCAAGTTGCGATCCAAATCCACTTCCGTGACAGCGGCAACGCGCACGAGTTCAACGTCAAGTTTACCGCTCTCTTCCGCGACGGAAATCATTTCCAGCACCGAGCCGGGAAAAAGCGTTTTACAATCCGCGAGACTCTGGCCGAGCCGTCCGCCCTGCTGCACGCGCTCGATGGCTTGCGCAACGGCATCCACCAAAATCTGGTTGCCGATGGAACGGCGCGCGACGTTCAAGCCGTGAACCAGCGGCACGCCCGCACCGATGAGCGTGCCGAGCATGCGACAGAAACGCGCCATTGCAAATTGCGCGATGAGCGGGCCGACGAGCGGCATTTTCAAAATCAATCCCTCCCACGAGCGCTTGCCTTTTTCGGAAACGAGCCACGTGCGCACCAAAAATCCAATGCCCAGCAAAGCGGCGGCCACGATCAAACCGTAGTGCCGCATCAAATCACTCGCAGCAATAATCA
This sequence comes from Limisphaerales bacterium, assembly GCA_025362675.1. Taxonomy (GTDB): domain Bacteria; phylum Verrucomicrobiota; class Verrucomicrobiia; order Limisphaerales; family UBA11358; genus UBA11358. Next base: position 41,091 of record JANYFN010000128.1, read on the forward strand.
CCTGTGTTATCAAGGGCAAAGCCCCGTGGATGCTCGCGAATACTTTCTGAAATTTGGGAATGAAAAACACCAGCAACACGACGAGCACCACCAACGCGAGCACCAGCAGGATGGACGGATACA
>JANYFN010000141.1 GCA_025362675.1 Limisphaerales bacterium
AAGCTGCTGCTTTACGGCGGCGCCGTGCAACTCGCCGGCTCCGTCACTGCGCGCAAAAATCAGCGCGCCACGACGAGCGACTGGATGGAACTCGAAAAAAAGCGCGGCATCTCCATCAGCTCCACCGTGCTGCAATTTGACTACGACGGCTTCCGCATCAATCTGCTCGACACGCCCGGCCACAAAGACTTTTCCGAGGACACTTATCGCGTGCTCACCGCCGTGGATTCTGTGGTGATGGTGATTGATTCTGCGAAAGGCATTGAGCCGCAGACGCGGAAACTATTTGAAGTTTGTCGTCAGCGCGGCGTGCCGATTTTCACGTTCATGAACAAGTGTGACCGGCCCATGAAAGAGCCGCTCGCGTTGCTGGATGAGTTGGAAAAAGTTCTCGGCATCGGCGCGTTTCCCGTGAACTGGCCCATCGGCAACGGCGCGGATTTTCAAGGTGTTTATGATCGGCAAACGAAAACGATGCACACGTTCGAGCGCGTCGTCGGTGGCAAATATCGCGCGCCCGTGGCCGTCGGCGGCTTGCATGATCCGGCGGTGCGCGGAAATTTGAGCGAGGCGGATTTCAACAAAACCGTGGAGGAACTCGAAATGCTCGAACACGCGGGTGAATCCTTCGACGAAGCGGCGGTGCTCGCAGGAAAAACCACGCCGGTGTTTTTCGGCAGCGGCGTGAATAATTTCGGCGTGCAACTGTTGCTCGATGGTTTTTTGAAACATTCACCCGCGCCCAAATCGCGCGTGATGGGCGGCATCGAGATCGCCCCGGAAAATCCGGCGTTCAGCGGTTTCATTTTCAAAATCCAAGCGAACATGGACCCGCGTCATCGCGACCGCATCGCGTTCATCCGCGTTTGCTCCGGCAAGTTTGATCGCGATATGACGGTGCATCATTCGCGCTCCGAGAAAAAAGTCCGCCTCTCCAGTTCGCACAAACTGTTCGGCAACGAACGCGAAACGGTGGATGAAGCGTTTCCCGGCGATGTCATCGGACTGGTCGGCCACGATGGTTTTGGCATCGGCGATACGTTGACGACCGATCCCAAAATTCTCTACAAAGAAATTCCGCGCTTCACGCCGGAAGCGTTTTCGTTCCTGCACAATCCGAACACGGGAAAATACAAACAGTTCCGCCAAGGCCTCGACCAGTTGTTGCAAGAGGGCGTTATTCAGACGTTGTATCTGCGCAACTCGTCCATCAAAACGCCGTTGCTCGCGGCGGTCGGGCCGTTGCAATTTGAGGTCGTGCAGTTCCGCCTCGAAAGCGAATACGGCGCGGAATCGCGGCTCGAAGCGGCGACGTGGAATGTCGTGCGCTGGCTGCCGACGGACATCACGGAGGAAACTCTCGACGCGCTAACCTTGCCCACCGGAGCAAAGCTCGCCTACGACATCGGAAAAAATCCCGTCGCGCTTTTTCAGAACGAGTGGTCGGCAAATTATTTTGCGGAGACGAATAAGAATTGTCCGCTCTCCGCGCTGCCGGTGCAGACGGCTAAGGAATGAGCTGATCTGGGTGGCGCCGGCTTCTGGCCACTGGTCGCGGGCGTCGCGCCCGCAACCGTGAGGGGACGTGGACAGACCTTGATTCGCCCAACCAAAAACCCGCGCCCGCGCCCGGGCGAAATTCGGCGGGACAACAGAATTTGACGGGCGCGACGCCTGGGCCACCCAGCACTAGGCTTACACAAACTCCGCCAGTTTTTAATTTCCGCCCGGCTTATTTTCAGGCATCATGCACATTATGGGCAAACGACGAGAAGCGCGTGAACGCGCGGTGCAATTTTTATTTCAGCACGACCTGAATCCGCAAGAAAACATTGAAGCGGAGCTGTCGCAGTTCTGGAATTCGCAGCGCGCGGCCGCGATTGAGGAAGAAAAAAACGGTCCGGCTCGCTGGGGCGAGAAACTGGAATTACCGCCGCCGACCGTCGAGGAAGCCGCGACGCGCCTGTTCGCGGAACCACTGATCAAGGGCGTGCTGGAGCATCGCGACGCGATTGATGAGCGCATCAAAACCCATTGCAAAAACTGGGATTTCAACCGGATCGCCGCCGTGGATCGTAATATCATGCGCCTCGCGATTTTTGAGATGCTGCATCGCGAAGACATTCCGCCGGTGGTCAGCATCAATGAGGCAGTGGACATCGCGAAAAAATTTTCCACGGAGGACAGCGGCAAATTTGTGAACGGCATCCTCGATAAGATTCGCGGTGAAATTCTCCGGCCCGGGCGCGATGCGAAATGAAGTTCGCGGACTTACATTTACACACTCAGTTTTCCGATGGCACCTTCACGCCTGAGGAACTTGTCGAGCGCGCCCACAAACTCGAATTTGCAGCCATCGCGCTGACGGATCACGACACGGTGGAAGGCTGTGCGCGCGCGGCCGCAGCGTGCGCGGCCGTGGGCATTGATTTTATTCCCGGCTCCGAACTCACGGCGGAGCACGCGGACACGGAAGTTCATATCATCGGCTATCTGCTCGATACGGAAAACAAAACGCTGCTCGAAAAAATTTCCGTGTTTCAAGCGCAGCGGCAAAATCGCATCTACGAAATGTGCGCGGCGCTGAACCAGGCGGGAATTCCGCTGAAAGCCGAAGCGGTTTTTGCGCTGGCGAATTGCAAATCTCCCGGACGCCCGCACGTTGCGCGCACGCTCGTGAAAGAAAAACTCATCGGTAATCTCGACGAAGCGTTTGAGAAGTATTTGAAAAAAGGCCGGGTCGCGTGGGTGCCAAAAACCAAGATGTCCGCGCTCGAAAGTATCGCTTTGATTCATCAGGCCGGCGGCGTGGCGGTGATGGCGCATCCCGGTTTGAACCGCTCGGATGAAATCATTCCTGCGCTCGTCGAGGCGGGTCTCGACGGCATCGAATGTTTTCACACGAAACATTCTACGGTGATGGCCGAACGCTATTTAATGATCGCTGAAAAACACGGATTGCTCGTGACTGGCGGCAGCGACTGCCACGGTTTCAGCAAAATCAAGCCACTCATCGGCACGGTGAAGCTGCCTTACGAGCACGTCGAGAAACTCAAAGCGAAAGCGGCGGAGCGTAATGCGAAATCCGCCGGCTGGAAAAAATAATCACGGCGCGACATTTGCGCCGAAAATTTCACGGCGGCGGCCAAACATTAACGGTAGGGAAATCCAAGAACAGCATCAAGATGCACCCACGTCGCGTGCGCCGAAAATTTTTCGTGTCCTCGAAAATTGTTTTCACTTATGTTTGAATCCGCGCGCGCGGCGTTGAATAATTCCGCTCACGCACACAATGACCGCCTCCAAAAAAATCTTCGGGACCGACGGCGTTCGCGGCACGGCGAACATCGAACCCGTCACCGCTGAAACCGCGCTGAAACTTGGCCGCGCCGCCGCGCACGTTTTTCGTAACCTCGAAACACAATCACGCGGACGCGGCAAATACCGCATCGTCATTGGGAAAGACACGCGGCTTTCTGGCTACATGCTGGAGAACGCGATTTCATCCGGCATCCTTTCGATGGGCGTGGACGTGCTATTCATCGGGCCGCTGCCGACTCCGGGCGTGGCTTATGTCACGCGCAGTTTGCGCGCCGATGCGGGACTCGTCATCACGGCATCGCACAATCCTTACACCGACAACGGGATTAAATTTTTCCGCGCGGACGGCTACAAGCTCGACGACAAAATCGAGGCGCAGATTGAAAAACTGGTTTTCAGCGGTGAGGTGGAAAAAATTCGTCCGAGCGCGGAGAACATCGGCAAGGCTGTCCGCATTGACGATGCGCTCGGCCGCTACATCGAATTTGCGAAATCTTCGTTTCCGAAAGGGCTGACGCTTGAAGGCGTGAAGATCGTTTTGGATTGCGGCCACGGTGCGGCTTACAAATCGTCGCCCTGCGTTTTGCGCGAACTTGGCGCGGACGTGATCGTGGTCAATAACCAACCCGACGGTAAAAACATCAATGAAAACTGCGGTTCCATGCACCCGGAGGCGATGTGCCAGAAGGTCGTGGAACACGGCGCGCACCTCGGCATCGCGCACGATGGCGATGCGGATCGCGTTTTGTTGTGCGATGAAAAAGGCACTTTGATTGATGGCGATGACATCATGGCGATTGCCGCGCTGGAGATGCTCGCGGAAAAAACTTTGGCGGGAAAAACGCTCGTCAGCACTGTGATGAGCAATGCCGGCCTCGAAGCCGCGATCAACAAGGCCGGCGGTAAAATGCTCCGCACCAATGTGGGCGACAAAAACGTGATTGATGAAATGCTTCGCAGCGGCTTCAACTTCGGCGGCGAGCAAAGCGGACATCTGATTTTCCGCGATCACGGCACGACCGGCGACGGCTTGGTGGCGGCGTTGCAAATCTTACGGATTCTCAAAACGAAACAGACTCCGCTCTCCACGCTGGCGAAATGCTGGACGCGTTTCCCCCAGCTCGTGACCAACGTGAAAGTGCGCGAAAAGAAACCGTTCGCGGAACTCGACGGCGTGAACCAGCTCGTGGCCGATGCGGAAAAGGAACTGGCCGCGCAAGGCGGACGCTTGCTGCTGCGCTACTCCGGCACGGAACCCAAAGTGCGTCTGCTCGTAGAAGGCCGCAATGAAAAAGTTTTGAAAAAGTGGTCTGAAAAAATCTGCGGCGCGATTCAGAAGCAGATCGGGGTGTGAGGATTTTTCCGTGGCCGTTGCGCCAGCGGCGCATTTGAAAATAGCCCGGCGTTTCAACGCCGGGCTATTGTCGGTCGTCGCGTTGCGGCTGGGACATGGGCAGAAGATTCGCTGACAAATCACAACTCACGGCAACAACACACCGCGATAGAAACGAGCCGAGTTGGTGGCCGTGGCGTCAGTCCAGACGTAAGGTGTGTTGGTCAATTGCAGCGCGAGATTCGTGCGCCAATTGCTCCCCGCGCCAAAAGCATCGGTAGACTGAATTTGGTAATTACGTCCAACCAAACCGGAAAGCACAACGCTTCGAGGTGGGTTATTTGTCATGCGAGTTCCCACCACAACTCCGGAGTTGTAAATGAGACTGTTGCTGTAAAACGCAGCCGGGTCTTCCGTCCCAACCCCAATTAGGCTTATGCCATCCGAAGCGAGGCTTACGTCATATTTTCCACCGCCGACATGCCCTCCCCAATGATTGGGTAACGGCTGCGGATATTGAAACCAGTTGGTGCCGTCAACAGAAGTGGCAAAATACATTATTGAAGCTGAAATGCCACATTCCGCCATGAATAAGTTGTTGCCGAAAGTCACTTTGCCGAGTTGATTCGTCAGCCCGGTTGCCTGCAAAGACCAGTTGAAGCCGTCCACTGAAATCACATTGGTTTTATTGTTGAGCGGAGAAATAAACAGGCCATTCGCATAGCTGATCAAACCTGCGCCGGGAAATGCTCTTTTGGTCCAGGTGCCGGTTCCGGAGGTCGAGATGTATTCAAATCCATCGGCACCCACCGCCACAAATTTGTTTCCATCATAAACCACACTGGAAATGTGTCCGCCGGGCGTTGTCGAGGGTTTCCGAGGTAGCCATGTGATACCATCGGGGGAAGTGATGATGTAGCCCACTCCGTTCGTGTCACCCACCGCAACGTAAAGTGAAGTTCCAAAAATTGGATTGTTACCAAATGTCACATCAGTCAGGTCTCCAAAACCAAAACTGCCACTGACAAACGGTAAAAACGAAACGGTCCAATTGGTGCCGTCGGCAGAAACGGCTGTTTCCCAGCCGCCCACGCCGGAGAAATGCCCGCCAGAATAATTCATGGTCAGCCCCCAAGCATTGTTGTCCGAGTAGCGTAAAATCCAATTTGAACCGTTGGTTGAGGTGTAGATTTCGCCGCCGTCGCCTTTTTCACCCGCTGCAACAAACAACCCATTGCCATAAACAACATGTTTGAGGCCGGCAGCGTTGGTGTTTATTTGATTGGTGGTCCAATTATCCAGCACGTCGGCGCGGGCAAATTGTGAAAGCTGGAAAAATAAAATCCCGACGAGCAGGCGGATGAAGTTTGTTTTCATAGGAATTCCCGTGAGTTGATCTGATGCCGCAACTCTACCCGGCCCTTGTTTCTTTACAACTTTTATTCGCGGAGATGAAACCCCATGAGTGATTGGGTAGGTGGTTGGGCTGCTTCATTTACTTAAAACGCTGTTGGTAAGCAGCTTGTGAATTCGGATTGGCCGCTCACAAAACCGGGGGAGCGATCGCCCAAACCGGGGAAGGCCGTAAACAACCGGGGGAACGGCTCCCGAATCCGGGGGAATGGCTATCCAAACCGGGGGAACAGGTTTCAAATCCGGCGGAGCCATTTTGAAAATCCGGGGAGCGGTTCCCGAAATCGGGGTGGCGGGTTTTGATTTCGGGGGGACAGCGGGCAAGACGGGGGCCGCTGCTTTTGGAAACGGGGGAGTGATCGCCCAAACCGGGGCGACGGTAAAAGAATTGCGGGTGCTAGCTGCGGGGTTGCGCGGTGGTGCGGCCACGGAGGTTTTTGCCGGTCACTTGTTAAAATGAATCGGGAGTGAAGTCAGGGCATTGAGGTCTGAATTATCCCTGCGCCTTCACGCCTTTTTCCGTTTCACGCAGGCAGTGGGTGAGATAGGGCAGTAATTGTTTTTTGCGCGAGACTACATCCAGCAACAAATAGATACCGCGTTCCCGTCGTGGGTAGGTGATGCGCTTGATGAATTTCTCATCGCCGACCAGAAGCAGCAGCGAGCTTTGCGTGGTAACATCGGTAACGAGTAACGCGGAAAAATAATACGCACTCTTGGCGCGATAGTCTTCCAGCGCGGCCAGTAACTCGTCTTTCCGTTTCCAAAATTGTTCGAACCCGATTTCCTCGATCTGGGCGACGCTGAATTTCATTTTGTTTTCCGCGTATTCTTTACAGTCGGTGGTGACGGCTTGCGGGGCGGGCTTGAGCGTGAGGAGCGAGCCGCTGGCAAATAGTTTTTCCGTGAACTCGCGCGCGTTGACTTCCGAAAGTGTTTCCAGCCGCTTCAAAATTTCCGCGTCGCGGGCGGTCGTCGTGGGCGAGGTCAAATTCAACGTGTCAGAAACCAAACCGGCGAGCAACAAGCCGGCGATGGCGCGCGGCAACTCCACTTGGCTGCGGAAAAAACAGTCGGCCACAATCGTGCTGGTGGAGCCGACGGGTTCGTTGCGAAATAAAATCGGCTGCTGCGTGGCGAGCGCGCCGATGCGATGATGATCAATGATCTCAATGATTTCCACCTCATCCGCACCTTGCACGGCTTGGGAAAGTTCGTTGTGATCCACCAAAATCAATTTGCGCGAAACGGTTTTTAGAAAATCGGTCTTGGACAAAATGCCGACGGTCTGGCCGTCGCTGCCGAGCACGGGAAAAGCCTGATAGCCTGAGGACATCGCCTCGTCACGCACGGCGGCGAGCGGCGCATTTTCGCGGAAGCAGAGAAATTCCTCGTTCAAGACGTGGCTCACGGAAACGGCGGCGCGACAGAGCGAGGCGGTGGTGGCGGTGTCATGCGGGGTGGTGATGACGTTCACTTTGTTTTTCAGCGCGGACTCGATGGTCTTCGGCTCGACGGACAGGCCGCCGGTCACGATGAGCAACCGCACGCCTTCGCGGATGGCGACGTTCTGGATGTCCCAGCGGTCGCCAACGATGACGCACAATTTTTCCGGGGCAAATTTTTCGAGCCGCGTGGTAAAAGATTCCAAGCCCATCGCGCCGATCATCAAAATCAGTTCTTCCTCCCGCTCGAAGTCGAAGCCGACGACGAGTTTCCCGTCCAAAGTTTTGGCGAGGCCGGACAGCGAGGAGACAATTTCGCGGGAGTTCTGCTGGCCATTGGCGCCCCGGTTCACGGCGGGAAAAAGAAATTTGCTCAACTTGAATAATGAAAGCAGGCCGCGACATTTTTGGTTTTCATCCAGCACGGGCAGCAGCCGGAGATTTTTTTCATCCATGAGGCGCAACGCTTCCGCCGCCGTGGCGTCCGGACGCACGCTTAAAATTTTGCGCTGCATCACGTCGGCAATTTTCGGCGAAACGTCTGCGACAAATTTCGGCGCGGGCACGCCGAAAGTTTTTAGCACGAAATCAATGCGGTCGTTCGTATCGCCACAGCGCGCGGCCACGGCTTCGCTCATGCCCGTGCGACGCTTGAATTCCGCGTAGCCGATCGCGGAACAGATGGCGTCCGTGTCGGGATTGCGGTGGCCGATGACTAGGATTTCACTCATTTAATTCGCGCAGGCTAACCAGAAATGGCGATGGCAGCAAGCCGAAGGCGGATTGACTCGGCACCCGTCACGGCGCAACATTTTTCATCCATGAAGAAACTTTTTGCCATGATCGCCGCGCTGAATGTTGCTGTTGCCCTTGCCAACGCGGCGGATAAACCCGCGTGGAACGTCCTCGATTTCGGGGCCAAAGGCGATGGCGTGGCCAAGGACACCGCCGCCATCCAAAGTGCGCTCGACAAATGCGCCGACGCCGGCGGCGGCACGGTTCACATTCCCGAAGGCATGTTTCTTTCCGGCAGCCTCACCATCGGCGCGAATACGACGTTGCAACTTGCCCCGCGCGCGAATCTCCTCGGCAGCCCGGACATCGCCGACTATCCCGTCGTGAACGTCCGTTGGGAAGGCGAGTTTCGCGAAGGTCACCGCGCGTTGTTGAACGCGAGTAATGCCGCCAACGTCACCATCACCGGCGGCGCAATTTTTGGGCCCCCGCTGCCGCTCGGCAAACTCCGCAATCCGCGCGGCCCCGTGCTCATCGAATTGACCGGTTGCACCAATGCCATGCTCGAAGGCTTCACCACGCAATACCAGCAACTCTGGTCCGTCCACCTGCTGTTCTGCAAAAATCTCACCGCGCGCAACCTCACTATCCGCACCGTGAACGCCAATGGCGACGGCCTTGACGTGGATTCCTGCGACGGCGTGCTCATCGAAAAATGTGACATCAATACCGGCGATGACGCCATCTCGCTCAAATCCGGTCGCGGCCTCGCGGCGCAAAATCTGGATCGCCCCACGCAGAACGTCGTCATCCGCGATTGTCGTTTGCAAAGCTCCATTTACGCCGCCATCGGCTTCGGCACCGAAATGTCCGGCGGCGTGCGCAACGTAAAAATTCAAAACTGCGTCCTGTCGGGAAAACAAAATGCGATCTTCATCAAAAGTCGCGATGGCCGTGGCGGATTCATGGAAAATATTTCCGGCGAAAATCTTACCATCCTGAAATCTCCCACCTTCATCGGCATTGACCTCATCAAGAAAGGCATTCAAGCCACCGATCCCGTTTCCGGCGATGTGGAGAAATGGCCGCGCGTCCAAAATCTCAGCTTCAAAAATATCCGCGTGCAGGACGTGGCGGATCTCATCGAAGGAAAAAATGTTCCGCCCGCGCGCCCGATCGACGGCTTCACGCTCACGGACATTTCCGGCACCTGTTCCCGCGCCATTTCGCTCGCCAACATGACCAATGTGAACCTCTCCAAAATCCGCGTCACCGGTTATGAAGGCGCGCTCGTGACCACGACGAACGTCCACGGCAAAGGCCTCGACGATCCGGCGGGGAAATGATTTTTAAGGTTTTTTCCGGTGATAATTCTTGAAAGAAATTCCTCCGTCCGATTTCACAACCGTGTGGAAAAACTAGGTTTTAGTGAAAACAACCGGGCAGCCCGTGTCGCATATTTGAGCTGTTTCTACCATCTGGATTTTTTCCACTGCTCGGTATTTTTCGGGCGTTATTCCCGCCGCATTGGCTGGAGCGGTTGATGCAGTCAGCGTGTCTCAGAGGAGTGCTTACGATTTCAGTGGTGCGGTTACCTCTGTATGCACAGCCCTTTATTTTCTATTGGTAAGCTGCGTGGCCTAAGCACTAGATAGGCTACAAAAAATCGCCCGGAAAACTTATATTTCTTCCACCACGAACGCGGAAAATTCCTCCAGCAGATGCGGCGGAATTCTCACTTTGAAGCGCGCAGTTTTGCCGGTGTAGCGGCTCGAAACGACTTGGCCGACGGCGTGAATGCGCGCGAGCACAGCCGCTTTTTCCAGCGGAACTTTGAGATCCAAGAATTCACGGATGGGCCGTAACTGCGTGCCGATTTCCGCGAGCAGCGGCGCGATGCCTTCGCCGGTCTTGGCGGAAATGCAGACGGCGTGCGGATATTTTTCGCGCATCACGCCGGCGACAGTTCCGGTAAGCTGATCCATTTTATTGAACACCATCAGCGTCGGTTTCGCCGCCGCGCCGATTTCTGCGAGGACAAGATTTACGGCTTCAATCTGCTCCGCCGCCTGCGGATGGCTGATGTCCACAATGTGCAAAAGTAAATCCGCCTGCACCACTTCTTCGAGCGTCGCCTTGAACGCCTCGACCAATCCATGCGGCAATTTCTTGATGAAGCCCACGGTGTCGGTGAGCAACACATTTTGTTTCGTCGGCAATTTCAAACGCCGCGTCGTCGGATCGAGCGTGGCAAATAATTTATCTTCCGCGACCACCGCCGCGCCGGTGAGCTGGTTCAGCAACGTGGATTTTCCGGCGTTGGTGTAGCCGACGATGGAGGCGAGCGGCCACTGGCTGCGCTGGCGTCCGGCGCGCTGCGTCTCGCGCTGGCGGACAACTTTTTCGAGTTCGCTGTCAATTTTTTCGATGCGCTCGGAAAGTTTCCGGCGGTCAGCTTCGAGTTGCGATTCACCTTCGCCGCCGATGCTGCCGGTGGAGCCGCGTTGCCGCGACAAGTGCGACCAGTAGCGCGTCAAACGTGGTAACAAATATTTTAATTGCGCGTGTTCGATCTGCAATTTGCCTTCGCGGGTGCGGGCGCGTTGGCCAAAAATTTCCAGGATGAGCGCGGTGCGATCCATGATTTTACACTCAAAAATCTTTTCCAAGTTACGCGTCTGGGCCGGGGAAAGTTCTTCGTCGAAAATCACCGTGTCCACGCCGTTCGCCTTGCAAAATAGGGCGAATTCATCGGCCTTACCTTTGCCGATGTAAGTCGCGGCGTTGGGCGTATCCATCTTCTGCACGCCATCGCCGGCGATGGCGGCCCCGGCGGTCTCGGCAAGTTCAGCAAGTTCGGTGAGCGATTCGCGGACGGAAGTCGCGCTAAAGGATTTCAGTTCCACGCCGATGAGAAAGACACGCACAGAGCGCGTGTCGCGAGTCTGGATGAGAGATTTCAAATTTAGTGCCGCAACGTTACCAGAATCGAGCGCGGAGGAAAGTGTGGACTAAGGTCTGCGCTCTTCAGTGCCGAAGATAAAGCCGACGATGACAGTAAAGACAAAATTATTTTTTATGAAAAGATATGTGAATCTCCGTCCGGGCCCGTTCCGGTGGCGGCCACTTTTCTTGGTGGCGTTGTGTTTAATTTTGGTCGCCCTGACCGCGAATGCGGAGGATCAAACGCTGGCGGATGAAGTGCGGCTGCTGCGTGAGCAAAATGTTTTGCTCCAAAAACAAATGCAGTCGCAGAGCGGCGCCTTGGAAGCGCTCACGCAAAAAGTGAAGCAACTCGAATCCGCGCAGTCGGCCGGCGAAACGGCTGCGGGCGCGAACGCGGCCCCGACCGGCCTGAATCTTGGTAAAGTTAATCTCAGCGCGGAGGGCGCGGTTGGTTTCTTCAACACGGGCAATTCTGGTTTTGCCCCGAATTCGGAGTTTCGCGTGGATGAAGCGCGGTTGTTTCTCGACGCGCCGATCGCCGAGAATGTTTACTTTTTCAGCGACATTGATCTGTCCACGCGCGAGACGACCAGCCTGAGCGCGCAACTCGGCGAACTGTATCTGGACTTTGAAAATGTGTCGCAGCTTTGGCACCAGGACGGACAACTGAACATCCGCGCCGGGCGCATCAACATTCCGTTCGGCGAGGAATATCAAAATCGTTACGCGATGGAGAATCCGCTCATCTCGCACTCGCTGGTGGATTTGTGGGGCATTGATCCGGGCTTAGAATTTTACGGCGCATTGGGAAAATTCAGCTACGCCCTCGCCGTGCAAAACGGCGGTGTGAACGGCGTGCGCGATTTCAACGCGGATAAATCCGTGACGGCGCGCATCGGCTTTACGCCCAATAAACACTGGCATTTTAGCGTGAGCGCCATGCGCACCGGTGAACTGGACGCGACGCAGGATTTTGCCTCGCAACTCTGGTTTGCCGAGGGTTGGTTCCGCGCCATCGGCCCGGGCGCGACGGAGTTTCACGCCAATCTGGTGCAGGCTGACATCACGCGGCGCTGGGACACTGGCCACGTCAATCTGTCTGGGGGCCTCGCGCAATACGGCGACAACGATCCGACGGGAAATTATGCGCGCGACATTTTGTTTTACTCGTTGGAGGCACAACAAAATCTGTCGAAGAAATTTTATTTGGCGGCGCGGTTCGGCCAGATTTTTGCCGACAAGGGTTATCCGCTGTCGGGCTTCGGCAACCGCGCTCAATTTTTTACCGGCAATAATCCCGCCACGGTGTTGTGGCGGGCCAGCCTCGGCGTCGGCTATCGCATGAGCGAGAATTTGCTGCTGAAAACGGAATACTCAATTGAGCGCGGGCAGGGAACGGGCGTCGCGCGGGACAACGAAGATTTTCTGAGCGCGGAGGCGGCGTTCAAATTTTGAGTGGCATGAAAACATTGTTTCTTAGCGCCGTGCTGGTCGTCGTCGCCCAAATAAATTTCGCGGGCGATATCACGGGCTCGGTGCGCGCTGAACCGAAGGCGGGCGTGGAAAATAATTCCGCCGGCGGGGGCGCTTATGACAGCAAAAAATATAAATTTGTGCCGCGCATAGATTATTCCCAGATGCATGATTTCGTTGTGTTCATTGAAGGAAAAGCCGGGACGAATGTCGCGCCGCAGGCGGATGTGGCGACGGTGACGACGAGCCGAGTGGCGCAGAAATCCGCCCAGTTCGCGCCACATATTTTGCCGGTGATGGCGGGCACGACCGTGGAATGGCCGAACAATGACGATATTTTTCACAACGTCTTTTCGATCTCCGATGCCAAGAATTTCGACTTGGATCTTTACAAAGGCAATCCGCCGGATAAGCGCGTGACCTTTGATAAAACCGGCAAGGTTGATGTTTATTGCTCCATTCACGCCAACATGAGTTGCGTGGTTCTGGTGCTGGAGAATCCGTATTTTGCGAGCGTGGATAAAGATGGCCGCTACACCATCAAAAATGTGCCGCCGGGGAAATATATGCTGAAGGCGTGGCACGAGCGGTTGCCGGCGGATGAGCGGGAGATCACAGTGCCGGAAGCCGGCACGGTCACGGCTGATTTCACCCTGACCATTAAAAACCTGCCGAAGATTTAATCATGGCCAATTGGGAAAAATTGCTTGCCAGCAGCCTGCGCGTCAAAGTGCTGTTGCCGACGATTTTGGTCATGGCGTCACTGCTGGGGATCACGCTGTTCATCGTCAATCAGGTTTCCCGGCATTGGTTTGAGGTTGGTGCCCGCGAACGATTACGGGATGCTGATTATGGATTTTATAATGCCCAGAGCATCCAGCGGCTCGAATTGGAGCGCCGCTTAAAGAGTGTGTCCTTGGCCCCGCGCAATCATGCAGCCTTCCGCACGTTGGATGGCAAAACGATCGCGAAACAACTCGAGTTGATTTATTCGGAAGAAAACCTTTCGGCTGACGGTGTGGTGGTGATGTTTTTTACCCCGACGGATGAAAAAGCGGTCAAGAAATTCGAGAACATGCTGTTGCGTGTCAATTTGCGCGCCTCCCCGGCCCAGATGCGTTCGAGTTGTGCCCCGGCTACGGCTTTGGCGCTGAAAGGCGATACCGGATTCGATACGGTTCAAGTTAAAGGCCAGATTTACAGCATCGTTTCAATCCCGATTTGTTACGAGACGGGGTGGAATCCGGGCGAGGTGATTGGCGCCCTAACCTTCTGTCGCGCGTGGGATAGCGAGACCATTAAAAAAAGTTTTATGACCACCGGGCTGCGTGGGTGCGTTGCGTTCATCGCGGGTGACGGTGTGAGTCAGGCTTACAACATACCAGGAACAAATGCTTCGGATCCCAAGCTGGCAGCGATGTTTCATCGTTTATCAAGCAAGACGGCGAATGATGCCGCGCAAGTGCTCGAAGACGTGGTGATGGAAAATAAACATTTTTTCTGCACGAGTGGGAATTTTCGGACGCTGAGACCGGATGCTTCGATTGGTTATTTATTGTTCACAAAATATGAGGAACAGTTGGATGCGCTCAAAGAAACCCGCAGCCAGTTGGTCATGGTCGGTTTGTTGTCGATGCTGGTTGGCAGCCTGCTGATCATGTATTTCACCTCGCGGGCGCTGGGGCCGCTGCAGGAGTTGCAAGTCGGAGCCGAGGCGGTCGGACGCGGTGATTTTACCCGCCGGGTGGTGGTGCGCAGCAACGACGAGTGCGGCCAGTTGGCCAAGGTTTTCAACCGGATGACCGCGGACGTCGAGCACTCGCAAACCGAGCTTAAGCGCACAGTGGAAACGTTGCAGACGACGCAGGCGCAATTGATCCAGAGCGAAAAACTGTCAGCGGTCGGCGAATTTGTGGCGGGGGTGGCGCATGAATTGAACAACCCGCTCGCCACGGTGATGGGCTTTTCGGAAATCCTTAAAAGCGCGCCGGTGGACCCCAAATACCAACGGCATCTGTTGATGATTTTCAAGTCGGCCGAGCGTTGCCAGAAAATCGTGCAGTCACTGCTCACCTTCGCTCGGCGGCATCAGCCGGAACGCGCGCCCGTCGCCGTCAACAAGTTGATCGAAGAGGTTTTGGAAATCGTCGCTTATCAATTGCGCACTAATAATATTGAGGTCGTGCGTGAATTGCATCCGGCACTACCGCCGGTCCTCGCGGACGGCCATCAGATCCAGCAGGTCATCATCAACTTGGTCAATAATGCGCGCCAGGCCATTGAGGCGCATCAACCGTCGGGTAAACTGATCGTCACCACGGAAGCCGACGCGGTCAACGTCCGCATCAAGATTGCGGATAATGGTCCGGGGATCTCGCCGGAAAACATGCGGAAAATTTTCGATCCCTTTTTCACGACCAAAGATGTGGGCAAAGGAACCGGGCTTGGCTTGAGCCTCTGTTATGGATTGATCAAGGAACACGGTGGCAACATCGCGGTGACCAGCGAGCCGGGGATAGGTGCTGTCTTTGTAGTGGAACTGCCCGCGGCGTTGAATCTTCCACCGGAGTTTTTACCTGCGCCCGCGCTGGCGCCGGCGGCTGTTTCCAACCGTAACGAAGGTGCGGGTAAAACTATTCTGGTCATTGATGACGAGGAGATGTTGCTGACGCTGGCAGATGCGGAGTTGAGCAACCATGGCTATGCTGTGATCACCGCGAACAACGGTGAGGCTGCGCTCCGCGAGCTGGCTTCCAAAAAAGTGGATGCCATCCTGTGCGATCTCAAGATGCCCGGCCTGAATGGTCGTCAGGTCTTGGCCCGCGTGCAGGAAATCAACCCGGTGCTGGCCCGCCGGTTTGCGTTTGTGACCGGCGATATCATCAACGAGCCGCTCGCTGATTTTTTTGCCCGGGAAAAGGTTTTGTGGCTGAACAAGCCATTTTCACTCGCGGAACTGCGCGGGATCGTAAAAAGCATTTCCAACGAAACCAGCGGAAGCTAAGATGCGTCTCAAACGCATCATGAAGAAAATAATTTTTGCCGCCCTCCTTGCCACCACAGCGCTTTGCTCCGCGCAGGATTTGCCGAAAATCACTCTCACGCGCGTCCTCGATAAGTTGCAGGAGGAACGCCCCGTCTGGATGAGCGAGGCCCCGGATGGCTCACAACGCCTGTTCGTGGTTTATCAAACCGGCAAAATTCTCATCGCCAAAAAAGGTTCGGATGGCGGTGACGCCAAAGAGTTTTTCAATATCGAAGACCGGCACCCCAAGGCGCTGAACGAAAATGAGTGCGGCCTCTTGAGCCTCGCGTTTCATCCGGGCTTTGCCACGAATAAATTATTTTACGTTTACTACAATCAGGCGAATCCGGCTGATCAAAAATCCAAGCCGTTGAATTTTCCCATTCGCAGCGTCATCAGTGAATTCAAGGTCTCCGACGCCGACCCGGATAAGGCGGATTTGAAATCCGAGCGCATCGTGCTGGAGGTTCAGCAGCCATTTGGTAATCACAAAGGCGGCTTGGTCAGCTTTGGTCCGGACGGATTTCTTTACCTCGGCTTCGGCGATGGCGGCGCGGCGGATGACCCGTTCAATTCCGGCCAGAGCGTCTCGACCATGCTCGGAAAAATTCTCCGCATTGACGTGAATGGTCGGAGGAAAGTTGGCCGCGGGCCGGAGCAGCGTGAGCTTGGCTACAGCATTCCCAAAGATAATCCGTTTGTGAATGAGCTGGAAATGGGTGATCGCGGTTGTCGCAAAGAAATTTACGCGCTCGGTTTGCGCAACCCGTGGCGTTTCAGTTTTGACCGTCAAACCGGTGCGCTGTGGTGCGGCGATGTCGGCCAAAATATCTGGGAAGAAGTGGACGTGATTGAAAAGGGCGGTAACTATGGTTGGAACGTCCGCGAAGGCGCGCATCATTTCAAGCCTGGTCCGGCAGGTGCAAAATACAGTGAGCCCGTCATCGAGTATCCGCACCAAAACCGTTTTCAGAAAGACGCGCTGTTTCCCGACCACAGCGTCGGCGTCTCAATTACTGGCGGCTATGTGTATCGCGGCAAAAAATTCCCGGTGCTCGACGGCATTTATATTTACGCGGATTACGGAGCGGGCACGTTCTGGGGTTTGCGGTATGACGCCGCGACGAAGAAAGCCACCGCGCACGGCACTTTGCTTCAGCAGCCTGACAATATTGATAGCTTCGCCGAAGATGCGGATGGCGAACTTTACGCGCTGATGCAGTCTGGAAAAATCTACCAGTTGACGGTCAAATAAAATCAGGGTTACCGCGCAAGCATTGCACCGGACGCGTTGGTTGTGCAAATTTTGCGCGGGTCAAAAATGATTTTTATTCGGGTTTTAGCGTTTTTCTTCTTGGCACATTCCTTGCATAGATAGCTGTATCCGACAGCCGCGTGTGTGCGCGGGTTGGCAAATAACAACAACCAAACTAACCATAGAAAAATCGATGAAACTAAATCGCATCCTTACATTGTGCGCGGTGACCGCTGCTCTCGCTTTGAGCATCAGTGATATTTTCGCGCAGGACAACGCTGGCGGCGGCCAAGGTGGCGCTCCCGGTAACGGACAACGCCGTAATCGCCAAGGCGGCGGCGGACCTGGCGGCGGTAATTGGGATCCGGCCCAGATGCAGCAGCGCATCATGGACAACGTCAAAGACCAACTGGAATTCACCAACGACACCGACTGGACGGCGGTTCAACCGCTCGTGCAAAAAGTTTTGGACGCCCGTCGCGATGTCGGCATGGGCGGCGGCATGCGCGCCTTGTTCGGCGGTCGCAACCGTGGCGGTGATCAGGGCGGCGCCAACAATCGTCAACGCGGTGGCGGTATGTTCGGCCAGCCCAGCCCCGAACAAGAAGCTCTGCAAAAAGCATTAGATGACAATGCGCCCGCTTCGCAGGTTCAAGATTTGCTCGCGAAATTCAAGGCTTCCAAGGCCGCCAAGCAGGCAAAGCTCGAAGCCGCGCAGTCAGACTTGAAAAAAGTTTTGACCTCCAAGCAGGAAGCTCAAGCTTACCTGTTGGATCTGGTGAACTAAATTCCGAAAACGAAAGCTGACGATTCATGGCCGCATCCACGGTTCAAAACGGTTCGCCAAAGCAGTTGCTGGAACGCATGGTCGCGTCCCGGCAACTGTCTTCGCTCGACGCCGACGCACTCGCGAAACTGAACCTGTCCAGCGAAGAAGAAATTCTCCGCTGGCTCGCGAACGAATACGGCCTCGGCTTCACGACGCTCGAAGACGTGGAGCCGGATCGTCAGCTGCTCTCTCTCTTTCCCGCGCGCATTTTGCTGAAGGAAGAATTGCTTCCGCTCGCGCGCGTCAACGGCCACGTCGAAGTGGCCACCAGCCGCCTCTTTGCCACGCAAGGTTTCGATGCGCTGAAAACGCTGACGGGCTTGAATCTAAAGCCGATTCTCGCGTCCAGCGAAGCCATCCAGCGCGAAATTAAAAAACGGCTCGGCGTCGGCGCGGATACGATCGGCACGCTTGATGAGGAGAAAGGCATTCAGGTTGTTGATGAAAATGCCGAGCAAAACAATCTCGATGACGGCGCGGAGGACGAGGCTTCGATTATTCGCTTTGTCAATCAAGTGTTGAAAGACGCGATTGATTTGCGCGCGTCCGACGTGCACCTCGAACCGTTTGAAGATGAATTTCGCATCCGTTATCGCATTGATGGTGAGTTGCAGGAAGTGCCCGTGCCGGCGCAGTTGAAACAGTTTCAACCCGCGATTGTTTCGCGCGTCAAAATTTTGAGTCATCTCAATATCGCGGAAAAACGGCTGCCGCAGGATGGTCGCATCAAAGTGCGGATTGATTCCGCCGAGGTGGACATTCGCGTTTCCGTCATTCCGATGTTGCACGGTGAAGCGGTCGTAATGCGTTTGCTGCGGCAGAATTCTACGCTGCGTGGTCTTGGTCAGATCGGCATGAACACGCGCGAGTATGAGCATTTCAAAAATGTTCTCGGTTTGCCGCATGGAATTATTTTGGTCACCGGCCCGACCGGTTCCGGCAAAACTTCCACGCTCTACACGGCGCTGAATGAGATCAACGATTCCGTCCGCAAAATTATTACGGTGGAAGATCCGGTTGAGTATCAGCTCAAAGGTGTAAATCAAATTCAGGTGAATGAAAAATCCGGGCTGACGTTTGCGCGCGGGCTACGCTCGATTTTGCGTCACGATCCCGACGTGATTCTCATCGGCGAAATTCGCGACGCCGAAACCGCGCAGATCGCGGTGCAAGCCTCGCTCACGGGTCACTTGGTTTTTTCCACGCTGCACACGAACGATGCGCCCGGCGCGCTGACTCGTCTCGTGGACATGGGCGTGGAACCGTATCTCGTCGCCTCGTCGCTCGAAGCGGTGCTGGCGCAACGGCTCGTGCGCGTGCTCTGCCCGCATTGCAAGCAGCCGGATAATTCTGCGAACGCGCAGGCATTCAAAGCCAAGCTGGGCATCGCAGCGAGCAAAACGATTTTCAAATCCGTCGGTTGCCGTGAGTGCCGCAACACCGGATTCTTTGGCCGCCAAGCGATTTTTGAATGGATGGACACGGACGAAGAAATTCGTCTGCTGATTTTGAAATCCGCCTCGACCGATCAAATCCGCGCCGCCGCGCGTCGCGGTGGGATGACGTCGCTCGCCGAGGACGGCTGGCGGCTGGTGGCCGAAGGCGTGACCACGGTGGAGGAAGTCTTGAGCGTCACGACGGCGAAGGAAGTCGAGCGTTCCGAAAAAGCCGGTGGTGAATCGGTCGCGAGCATTGCTGTTACAAAATGAAAGCAGGATGAATTTGCTTCCTACATTACATGATTTGGTCACCGTGGATGGTTTGTTTCTTGCTTGGCAAGCTGCCCGGCAAGATTACACGAAATTTTCTAACGATGGCATTCTTCTTGATGAAGTCTGGGCAAAACAACAAACAAAAATTGCTTTTATTCTAAAAGAACCAAACGATGATTTCTTTGACATTCGTGGACGTGACTATAGCCCTAAAAATGGAAACAGCCGCTTATTTTGGCGAAACCTAAATATTTGGTCATACACCGTAAATCAGTTTTTCAATGGATCTCCCGTAATTTTGGAGGAAGCTAAAGCCCGCAAGGAAGACAAAGTTGGACATATTGCCTATGTCAATTTGAAGAAGAAAAATGAAAATCTTTCAACAAGTTACGACCCAGATATTCAAGAATACGTTGATCGTGATTGGGAATTTATCAGTAGGCAACTAGATCTGATTAACCCAGATGTTATTTTCTGCTGTGGCACATATAAGTATTTGAAAACACGCCTCCAGACTGAATACTTAGGCGATGGTCTTTACAGATTACAGAATAAATTTCTAATCGACTTTTGTCATCCAAGCGCTCGATATGGCTACAAAAAGACATTTGAGCGTCTTTCGGCGATTCTAAAAAATTTACTGCGCCAATCGCTTTCAACGTTCGAGCCGCGCCACAATTAATTACTAATGCCCACTTTTTCTTACAGAGCATTGCAAGCCGACGGCAAAGTTGCCGAGGGCGTGCTGGAAGCTGCGGGTCGTCCGGACGCGTTGCGGCAAGTGGA
>JANYFN010000180.1 GCA_025362675.1 Limisphaerales bacterium
CGCGGGTGACGAGGAAAATTTTATCGGGTTGCGACCGGTTGCTTGCGGAAGCGTGCCTGGAATCTTTCCAAATACAGATAAATCACCGGCGTGATGAAGAGCGTGAGCAGTTGTGAAACAAGCAGTCCACCCGTCACCGCCAGGCCAAGTGCGCGACGGGATTCACCGCCGGCGCCCAGGCCGAGCGAGATGGGCAGCGACGCCATCAGCGCGCACATCGTCGTCATCATGATCGGCCGGAAGCGCAACCGGCAGCCCTCGAAAATCGCGTCGTAGGCCGACTTGCCGTGCTGCTGCGCTTCAATGGCGAAGTCAATCATCATGATGGCGTTTTTCTTGACGATGCCCACGAGCATAATCAAGCCGACGAAGCCGTAGATGTTTAGATCGAGATGAAACAGCATCAGCGTGAGCAGCGCGCCAAATCCGGCCGAAGGCAAGCCGGACAAAATCGTCAACGGATGGATGAAACTTTCGTAAAGAATGCCGAGGATGATGTAGATCACGAGCACGGACATCAGCAGCAACCAGCCCAAGCCGCCGAGTGAGGATTGATAGACCGCCGCCGAACCTTGAAAGCTCGCGCTGATGGTGGCGGGCAGATTCAATTCGGTTTGCAATTGGCGGACGCGATCCACCGCCGTGCCGAGCGCGACGCCGGTTGGCAGATTGAATGAAATGGTCACGGACGGCAGTTGCCCGACGTGCGTGATGGTCGTCGCGCCGACCGTGCGCGTGAGTTTGGCGACCGCGCTCAAGGGAATTAATTTTCCGCTGGCAGAAGTGATGTAGAGACGAGCGAGTGCGTCCGGGTCGCGTTGAAACTCCGGCAGCACTTCGAACACCACCCAATATTCGGCGACGTCGGTGTATATCGTCGAAGCTTGGCGCGAGCCGAAAGCGTCGTAAAGTCCGCTCTCAATCTGGCCGGCAGTGACGCCGAGTGCGGCGGCTTTGTCGCGGTCAATTTCCACGGTGACTTGCGGGCTGGAAATTTGCAGATCGCTGGTCACGTCTTGAAACGTCTCTTTGTCCTCCGCGATTTTCTTCATTAATTTCGGCGCGGCTTCAAAAAGTTCCTTCGTGTCCGTGTCCTGCAAGCTGAATTGATACAGCGCCTTGGTGATCTGGCCGCCCACGCGGATGAGCGGTGGGTTCTGCATGAACACATTGAAGCCGGGAATTTGCGCCAGCTTCGGGCGGAGTTCTTGGATGATCTGATTCGCGCTCAACTTTCGTTGATCGCGGTCCTGCAAACGCATGATGATACGACCTTGGTTGCCGCCAACAGACGAACCGCCGGCACCGATGGCCGAGACAAACGCTGAGATGTTTGTATCCGCGAGCACGATATTCGCCGCCTGCTTCTGATGCTCCTTCATCGCCTCGAAGGAAGTGTCCTGCGACGCCTCGGTGATGGCAAAAATTTGCCCGGTGTCATCGTCGGGGAAAAACCCTTTCGGAATCAGCACGAACAACACACCGGTCGCGACAAAGGTGAACAGCGCCACGCCGAGCGTGATTCGTTTGTGGTGCAAGGCCTTTTCCAGGGTGCGGGTGTAAAGCGAGAGCACGCCATCGAAAAAAATTTCAAACGCATTATAGAACCGCCCGTGTTTTTCATCGCGCACGGAATGCACGAACCGACTGCACATCATCGGCGTCAGCGTCAGCGACACAAAGCCGGAAACCAACACGGCGGAAATGATCGTGACCGCGAATTCATGCAGCAGACGGCCCAGCAGCCCGCTCATAAACAGCACGGGAATAAATACCGCCGAGAGCGAGAGCGTCATCGAGATGATGGTGAAGCCGATTTCCTTCGAGCCTTTCAAGGCCGCCGCCATTGGCGTTTCACCGTTCTCCATGTGCCGCACAATATTTTCCAGCATCACAATGGCATCATCTACCACGAAGCCGACTGACAGCGTAAGCGCCATAAGCGACAAGTTGTCGAGGCTGTAACCCAGCACGCCCATCACGGCAAATGTGCCGACGATAGACATTGGCAACGCCAGACTCGGAATCACCGTCGCCGACAAGTTGCGCAGAAAAATAAAAATCACCATCACCACCAATGCGACAGTGATGAACAAAGTGTGTTCCACGTCCTGAACTGATTGGCGAATGGTTTGAGAGCGGTCGAACAGCACGTCCAAGTTGATAGCCGCCGGAATCTGTCCGCGAAATTTTGGCAGCAGCTTCGTGATATTGTCCACCACCTCGACGGTGTTCGCGCCGGGCTGGCGCTGCACCGCCAGCGCAATGCCGCGCGTGCCGGTGATCCACGCAGCGGCTTTGTCGTTCTGCACACTGTCAATCACGTTGGCCACTTCCTGCAAACGCACCGGATTGCCGTTGCGATAGGCGACGATGAGCGGTCGGAACGCGGCGGCATTTTTCAACTGGCCGTTGGCCTGAATGGTGAACGATTGATGCGTGCCATAAAGCGTGCCCAGCGGCTGGTTCACGTTTCCTTGTTCCACCGCAGCAGCCACCGTGTCAATGCCTAGGCCATAGGCTGCCAGTTTGTTCGGATCTACCTGAACGCGCACGGCGTATTGCTGCGAACCAAACACATTCACCTGCGCGACGCCATTGACCATCGAGAGGCGCTGCGCCAGCAGATTTTCCGCGTAGTCGTCCACCGTCGAAAGCGGCAGCGTTGGCGAGGTCAGCGAGAGAATGAGAATCGGCTGATCGGCCGGATTAACTTTATTGTAAGTCGGTGGCGTGGGCATTTCCGGCGGCAACTGCCGCGCGGCCTTGGCGATCGACGCCTGCACGTCCTGCGCTGCGCCATCAATGCTGCGGTTCAGGGAAAACTGGATCGTGATTTGCGAAACTCCCAGCGAACTGACCGAGGACATCGAGTCCACGCCGGCGATGGTGGAGAACTGTTTTTCCAGCGGCGTGGCAACGGCGGACGCCATCGTTTCGGGGCTCGCGCCGGGCAGACCGGCGGTGACGGAAATGGTCGGAAAATCAACGCTCGGCAGATCGCTCACGGGCAATTGATGAAATCCGATCAAGCCGAACAGCAATATGCCGCACATGACCAGCGTGGTCATCACCGGTCGGCGTATGAAAAGTTCCGGGACGCTCATGGTGCGTTCGTCGCGGACTGGCTTTTGTCACTGACCTTCACGCCCGGCGCGAGCCGCAATTGTCCGTCCGTTACCACCGTTTCGCCCGCGCTCACGCCGGATGAGATCACGGTCAGGCCACGATAGCTGATGCCGGTTTTCACCGCGCGCGTCTCCACCGACTGATCCGGTTTGACGACGTAAACGAAAGGTCCGTTCTGGCCTACCTGCACCGCCTGCGAAGCCACGGTGACCGCGTTCGTCAACTCATCTAGCTGGATGGAAATGTTCACGAACTGTCCCGGCCACAATTGCCCGAGCGGATTCTGGAACGTCGCCTTGAGTGCGATGGTTCCGGTCGTGGCGTCCACCGAATTGTCCACGAAAGTCAGTTCTCCGCGCGGCGGCTCGCCTTCCATGTTTTCCACGCTGGCGATCACCGGCAGCGGATGGAGTTGAATCTGCTTCTGAATTTCCGGCAAATACCGTTCCGCCACGGCGAACGCCACGTAGATCGGATGAATTTGGTTGATCGTCAACAGCACGTCGTCCGGCGACTTGACGACGTTGCCTTCGTGAAATTGCAGACTACCGGTGCGGCCTTCAATCGGCGAACGGATTTCGGTGTATTCCAGATTTAACTCCGCATTGGTCACCGCCGCGCGATCAGCAGCGACAGTTCCCGCCAACGTATCCATCGCCGCCTTGCTCGTATCGAAGGCATCCTGCGCAATGAGTTTTTGGTCAAAAAGTTTTTGATCGCGATCGAACTGGATTTTGGAATTGGCCAGTTGAGCGACGTCGCGCGCCACATTGGCGCGGGCAGAAGTCAGCGCCGCCTGCGCCGGGCGCGGATCAATCATGAACAGCAAGTCGCCCTTTTTCACCGCCATCCCTTCCTGAAAATTTACCGCACTGATCACCCCGCCGACTTGCGGGCGGATGGTGACC
Organism: Limisphaerales bacterium; assembly: GCA_025362675.1. Classification (GTDB taxonomy): domain Bacteria; phylum Verrucomicrobiota; class Verrucomicrobiia; order Limisphaerales; family UBA11358; genus UBA11358. The sequence goes on from JANYFN010000180.1 coordinate 4,038, forward strand.
GAGGATATGGGGGTTACATGACCAACGGGCGGCGGATCAATCAGCACCGGAATATTTTTGGCGACCGCCATAGCCACCAGCACCGGCACATCAGTGATTTTCTTGGCACCGCCAGAGCGATCCGGCGAACAGCCGGCGAGCAACAGCAACGCCGCCGGCAGCACCGGAAAAAACCCGCCCGTCGGACAAGAGAATCTTTTGAAAATCATTTTCATTTGGACGCCGGCTGTGGGCGAAAAATTTCACCAATCAACTTCAGAAAAGGAGCGTATTCATTATGAAACTTCGGCTCGGAAGGTGAAGATCCTAAAACCAATCTAGCAATTTGCGGAAGTGCCATGGGAAACATGGCCAACGAAATCTTGGCGAGCTGGATGTGTTTCGCCGAAACATCGCGGCGCATGCGACCATCGGCCTGAGCTTGTTGGATGCGCTCCAAACCGTGCCGCGTCACTTTACGCCGCTCCGCCTCGTCTACGATTTTATTGCCGGCGGACTGAAGCGATTCCCAGGCGAGCAAGCGGACCCAATCTGCATCCAGGCAATTTTGCCGGAACCAGACCGGCAGGTTTGCATCCACGTCGAGGCCCGGCCCTTTCGCGGCCACTTCGGTTTTGCGTTCGGCGATCTTGTGGCGCAATACCGCCTTGAACAATCCGTTCTTGTCTTGGAAATAATGGTAGAGCATCCGCTTGTTGATGTCCGCGCGGCGGGCGATGACATCCACCCGCGCCCCGGCAAAGCCACGGGCGGCAAACTCTTTCAACGCAGCGTCGAGAATCATCCGCCGCGTCCGGTCCGGGTTCCGGACGATTTTGACCGCCGCAACGGTTGACTTGGTTGAACGCACGGTCAATAAGTAACCGAACAGTTACTAAAATGCAAATTGAAATATTTCAGGGCTGCGTTTGGCAGGGCGCCACCCCGATCCGGCCAATCTAGGACACCACCGAATTCAAGGGAACCCAACGGGGGCAGGCCCGCGCGTCACAGCGGCGGCTTTTCCCGATGCCACGGCGTCGCCTGCTCGTAGGCGTGGGCGAGCTTGAGCATGGTTTCTTCGCCAAACGGTTTGCCCAACAATTGCAGCCCGATGGGCAGCTTCGGGTTTTTCGTGAAGCCGCACGGAATGCTGATGCCGCAAATCCCCGCGATATTGCAGGAGATCGTGAAGATGTCCGACAGATACATCTGCAACGGATCGCCGGATTTTTCACCGATCTTGAACGCCGCCGTCGGCGTGGTGGGGGTGACGATGGCATCCACTTTCTCGAAAGCCTTGAGAAAATCGTTGCGGATCAGCGTGCGAACTTTTTGCGCCTGCAAATAATACGCGTCGTGGTAGCCGCTGCTCAACACGTAGGTGCCAAGAATAATCCGGCGCTTCACTTCATCGCCGAATCCTGCACCGCGTGTTTTGGAATACAGTTCGATCGGGTCCGCGCCTTCGACGCGCGCGCCGTAGCGAATGCCATCGAACCGCGCCAGGTTGGCTGACGCTTCAGCCGTGGCGATGATGTAATACACCGCGACCGCATAATCGGTATGCGGCAAAGAAATTTCCACGATCTCCGCGCCCAACTCTTGATACTTTTTCACGGCGGCATCCACGGCGGCTTTCACTTCTGCGTCCAGCCCGCCGATCATATATTCTTTGGGCAAACCGATTTTCAAACCGCGAATATCGCCCGTGAGCGCCTGCGTATAATCCGGCACGGGTTGCGCCACGCTCGTGGAATCGCGCGGGTCCACGCCGCTCATCGCGCCGAGCAAAATCGCCGCGTCGCGCACGTCTTTCGTGAACGGCCCGATCTGATCCAGCGAACTCGCAAAGGCCACGAGGCCGTAGCGGGAAATGCGTCCGTAAGTCGGCTTCATACCCACGCAACCGCACAGCGCTGCGGGCTGGCGAATTGATCCGCCGGTGTCCGTGCCCAGCGACGCGATACATTCATCCGCCGCGACCGCTGCCGCCGAACCGCCCGAGGAACCGCCCGGAATCCGGGTCACGTCCCACGGATTACGCGTGACGCCGAACGCCGAATTTTCCGTCGAGCTCCCCATCGCAAACTCATCCATGTTGCACCGGCCAAACACAATTGCGCCCGCCGCTTTCAATTTTTCAATCGCCGTCGCGTCGTAAGTGGAAGTAAAGTTACCGAGAATTTTCGAGGCGCAGTTGAGCGGCTGCCCTTTCACCGCGAGCACATCTTTGATCGCAATCGGCACGCCTAGCAACGGTTTCTGCGCGTGCGTAGTGCCAGCCGCAATTGCTTTATCCGCCGCGTCCGCTTGCGCCAGCGCATCCGCCGCGTTGTAGCTGATGAAGGCGTGAATAGATCCATCCACGCGCGCGATCTGGTCCAGACACGCCTGCGTGGCTTGACGCGCAGAAATGTCGCGCCGCGCGAGCTTGGCCGTGAGTTCGGAAATAGTGAGTTGGTTTAGCATGAGAAGTGACGCCGACAAAAAATTATTTCCCGGCGCTCTCGGAAAAAATACGCGCTTCCGACTCCGTGATCTTCCCATCGCCATTCGTGTCGCAACGGCGGACCGCGTCGTTGAACAAAACATTTTCTCCGTCCACCGTCTTCTGCTTGTGGTCAAAAATAATGGGGATGGAAATCTCCGTCTTGCTTTCACTGCGGTAAATGCGCCCGCCGGATTTGTTCAACGCCTCGTAAAACAAGCGGCCCGCGGTGTCATTCTCGAACGACACCTTCACCCGTTCCGCATCACGATAATGGGTGGTTTCCGTGGAAATGCAACCAGCTGAAACCAAGGTGGCCAGCGCTAGAGAAACGGACAGGTTTTTTTTCATGGTGACTTTTTAGGAAAGAAATTATTCCACAACTTTGGGCACGATGAACAACCCGTTCGCCTGACGCGGCGCATTGCGCAACGCCTCCGCCTGCGACAGCGAGGGGCGCACTTCATCGGCGCGGGTGATGTTGACCATCGGCACCGCGTGTGCGGTGGGCTCGACGTGGGCGACATCCAGCTCGCGCAATTTTTCAATGTAGCCGAGAATATGGCCGAGCTGTTCGCCCAGCTTCTGCTCTTCCGCCGGCGAGAGCGCCAGACGCGCGAGGTGCGCGACATATTTCACATCAATTTCAGTGGCTGCCATGCGTAGAAATTAAAGTCCAACCCCCGAAGTTGAAAGTCCAAAGTCAGCGGCAAGCCGCCGGGGTAAGTCCGCTCTAATCATTCCCACCCCCGCTAGCCATGGGCCTGAGTCAGAATAATTGGAGCGGGCTCACGCCGCGCTGCTACGCGTGAGATGAATTTGACTCCGCGCCATCGGCGCTCTGATCTCGGCGCTTTCTAAATGTAGCAGCGGATGTGAATCCGCTCTAATCATTCCCCCCCAGAGAATTTAGAAGAGACTCATACCCGCGGCTTCTTGCCGGGTCTATTAGCGGAGGGAATGGCAGTTTTGGCCGTCGTGA
>JANYFN010000215.1 GCA_025362675.1 Limisphaerales bacterium
CGGCACCGCACCGGACATCGCGGGAAAAGATTTGGCGAATCCCATCGCGCAAATTTTATCCAGCGCGATGATGCTGCGGCAGAGCTTTGGCCTGAACGAAGCGGCGGCGGCGATTGAAAGCGCCGTGCAGCACGCCATCGAGTCCGGCCACCGCACCAGCGATATTTTCAGCGCCAGCGAAGTGGGTGCGAAACGAATCGGCACGCGGGCGATGGGCGATGCGATTGCAGCGGTGGTCTAAAAAAATTCATCCATGTTTTCTAAAGTTTTGCGAACGCGGAAAATTTGAAAAATAAAAAAAGGGCGGCCAGTAATGGCCGCCCTTAATGCTTTTGTTAATCAGGGATGAAACAACCGGAAAAACATTTGGGCCGCTCCGGTATTTGTGCTGAAGCCGCTAACAGCTCCCGAAATGGTGGTATAGGGTCCAGCCACGTTGGTCGAGCTTTGCAAACTGAATGAAGCATCCGACCAAGTGAAGGCCATGGAGCCACCCGTGAAACTAAAGCCCAGCGGGATGGGGTTGACCACCGCACTTTGCACGGTCACCACAATGATGCCGGTGGCGGTGTAGCCGAAGTTGTCCGTGGCGGTGTAGCCCAAGGTGGCGGTGCCAACATAATTTGCATCCGGAGTGAACAAAATATTGGTGTTATTGGCATCAATGGACACAGTGCCATTGGTCGTCGTGACCGCAGTGACGGTCAACGTCCGGGGGGTGGCATCGGGTGATAACACCGTGTCATTGGCCAGCGGTGAGTTCGTGCCGGTAGTGTTTAAAAACATCGTGAACGCATCTGGATTGGCCGTAACCGGCGTGCCAGGCTCGATATAAGAGCCGCCAGCAATCACGATGCTGTAAAAATTGGTAAGCACCGTTCCGCTGTTTTGTGATTGGGACATGACGCCCTTGATTGACTTGGCAAAGGTGGCAGTTGGTGCCGTGCCAACAATGTCAATCGTTACGTTGTTCGCCACCAGCGCATTGAATTTTTTGCCAAGTCCGTTGGTCATGGCGACCGTGCCACCAGCGGTGTAAAGACCCGAAACGTTGGTGGCCGCCACACCAAAAAAGACGTTAGAAACAACCATATAACGACCTTCAATCAATTCTTCCATATTGGTGGGCGTAGGCAACGTGGTGAAATCAAAATACTGCGGTGCCGGCAGCGGGTAATTGTTATTAAGAATTTCCACCATATGAGCGGGGTTCCCGTTGACCGGAGCTACTTCAGTCAAACCGTTGAACTGAAGAGCTGGGGCTGTGACTCGAACATGATCCCCCAAGGCGGGGAACGGAAAACCGCCACGGAAAAACACATTGCAGCCGGCACCGGTGTTGGTGTCCTGCATATAGAAGGATTCTACTTCGGTAGGGCCGGAGACTAAATTGATGGGCGTGGTGACAACCCCTTCTAGGACGTAAATGTTGGTTGTGTCAGTCAAAACAAAATTGGTGTCATGCAACTTGCGGATATAGGCAATGTTTGTGACGATGGGAACCCGGACGTTGACCTGAAGGTGAACCACTGAACTGGTGACAGAACCAAGGGGATTGTTGATAACCACACGGTAATTGCCAGTTTGATTAGTGTTCAAAAAGGCCATGACCAGAGTGGCCGTCGAGGTGCCACCATTGGTGGCAGATCCAAAGCCAGTGCTGCCATCCGCCAGCGGCGTCAACACTGGGCTGGTGTTGGTATACCACTGGTAACTCAACGGCGCATCACCCCCCGCGACTACGGTGATGCTGGTAGTATCACCAAAAAAGTTCGTGGTGTTCGGGGGCTGGGTGAGAACTTGCGGCGGCCCTGCAATGGTTCCGGACACAAGCATGTCATCAATGCGGCTGGTGCCGGTGGTTGCAACTATGCCGCCTCCCTGCGAGTTTGTGCTGTTATCAATCAGGCGAAAATAAACCGCGCTTTTGTTTGCCAAATTGGTCAGAGAACTTAAATCAAGGGTTGTGACTGTCCAAACAGTAGAACTGGTGATGGCAGTGACACTGTTGGAAATAAAAGTTGTGCCATCTGTGCTGTAGGCCACCGTGAAATTTCTTGGTCCCGTTGCACTGCTTAATTGGCCAAAGGAAAGCTGAATATTGGTGAAGCCCGTGGTGTTGACCACAACTTGGTAGTAATCACCGAGCAGCGGACTGTTTGCGTTGTTGGTCCAACCATTGGAACTCAATGCTCGCAACGAACCGTTTCCGGCCGGAGAAGTATAAGTTGGGGTTCCAAATCCTATATGCTTACCGGTAAGCGCAGCGATTCCAGCTTGCGTGCCGCCATCCGCTAAAAAATTAGTAGTGGCAACACCAGCTCCTGGAGCGTAACTAAAACCAGCAGATGGCAGTGCTTCAAACGTCCAGCGGGCAATAGCCGTTTGCGCGTCTGCGTGGCTTGAGCAAATGGTTATTCCAGCTGCAAACAGTGGCAGCCAGACCTTGTTCTTGAGGTTTTTCATCATTGTTGTTTTCATGTTGTTTCCTTGGTTGTGAGCGAAGAGTTGTTAGTGCTTGATAGATTGATTTAGGGTTTTAGCGCGCGATACGGCGGGTTCCAAATCAGTGGCGACCCAGGAATTTCCGTGGCTGTTCCCGTCATGGTTCCTCCGGCTTGAACAATGGCTGTTTTGTAATAACCGACATGACCTTCCAGAAAAACAATGTCACCGCCATTGCTGTGGCGCGAGGCAAAACTGCGCCAGCGGTTGGCCGGGTTTACTGAATTATATTGTGGGGATCCGTTGACTACTTCCGCACTCGGGCTAAATACGCAATCGAAAAGGAAAACAGTGTCCGTGGGCTTGGGGATGGCGGTCAGCTTGGGCATCTGCGGGTAAGGAAAGTTAACCGATGAATCTTGCTTTTTAAGGTCAATATTCATGTCAAAGCTAAAGAACCCATCGGCACCTGAGCCTGTGGTATCGAGTGTGGCAAAATCAGGACCGGTAAGTTGAGCACCAGTGCACTGAAATATTTTTCCTTTGCCGCCGGGAAAAGGAACAGTGTCGGAGTTTTTCAGGGATGCTCCTGCGCCGGTCACCGCGTTAGCCGTGTAGTAAGAAAGGGGTCTTTCGGCAACAAATTCGGGCAAAATGTTGAACCAAGCATTGGCTTGTTTAGAATCGCCGACACCATATGTCCCACTAGAATTCATTCCATCGCGCGGCAACCGATCTGCGTTATCATTCACATACATTTGAATTGCAATCCCCCACTGACGGAGATTGGACGTGCAGCTTGCTTGCTTGGCTTTCGCCTTCGCCTTTGCCAAGGCGGGCAACAGCATGGCCGCGAGAATGGCAATGATAGCGATGACGACGAGAAGTTCGATCAGTGTAAACGCGGAGCGCGGATGGCGAGCCGGACGGACACCGTCGTTGTTGTTTGTTTTACTGCTAGTATTGGACTGTTGCATAAAAATTCAGCGTGGATGAGAATAAACGATAATTAGCTATGACGAAGTGACGTTTAGGAAACGTTCTTCCATCACCATTTCGGTCGGACGACAGTTCGACACAACCATACTACGGCTCTCCTTTTTTTCCATGACTTAATTATTGGCCATCCTTAATGCTTCAACTTACCAATAATAATTCCCACAAACTGCCCAATCGCGCAAGCACTTTTCTTGAAAGTTGTTCACTGGCGGTTCACAATGCCGCGAATGGCAACTAAATATGACTTTATTTCCACGAAAAAAATCTGCGCGCTAGCGGCGTGCTGTGCGACGCTTTCCGCTTTGGCGGAAACAGCGGCGACCAATTCCCCGGCCGCAAACATAGCCGCGACGTTGGCGAAAATTCCCGACGCGGCCTCGTCGCCGGTGCGCGTGACGAACGCCGTCTCCATCGGCGGCGCACGCGTGAGCTACGTGGCGGAGACAGGCATGTTGCCGGTGCTGAAAGCGGATGGCTCGTCGCGGGCGAACATTTTTTACACGGCCTACACACGTTTGGGCGATACGAATAACGCGACGCGACCAGTCATGTTTTGTTTCAACGGCGGCCCCGGCTCGGCGTCGGTGTGGTTGCATCTTGGCGCGCTCGGCCCGCGTCGCGTGAAGTTGAATGAGGATGGTTCGTTGCCCGCGCCACCGTTCGCTCTCGTAGATAATGAATTTTCGGTGCTCGACGCGAGCGACTTGGTTTTCATTGATCCGGTGGCGACGGGTTTCAGCCGCGCGGCGAAGGACGAAAAGGCGGAAGATTTTTTTGGCGAGGCGGGCGATCTGGATTCCATCGGCGAATTTATCCGGCTCTGGACGACGCGGCATGACCGCTGGCTCTCGCCGAAATTTTTGTGCGGCGAAAGTTACGGGGTGTTTCGCGCGGCGGGACTGGCGGAACATCTGCGCGGGCGTTATGGAATGTATTTGAACGGACTGGTTTTGGTTTCCGGCGTGCTGGATTTTGCGACCATCCGCGACGAGTCGGGAAATGATTTGCCGTATCCGCTGATTTTGCCGGCCTACACGGCGGCGGCGTTTTACCACAAAAAATTACCGGCGGATTTGCAATCAGATTTGCCCAAGGCGCTGGCGGAATCCCGCACGTTCGCGTCAGGCGAATACTCGGCAGCACTGTTCGCGGGCGCGGGATTGCCGACGGCGGAACATCAAAAAGTTGTCGCGGAATTTTCGCGGCTGACGGGTTTGTCGGCGGCGGTGATTGAGGACAATCAATTGCGGATTGATGAAAGCGTGTTCCGCAAACAACTGCTGCACAAGGAAGGTTTGATTCTCGGCGCTTACGATGCGCGGTTGACGGGGCGCGATGGCGATCCGGCCTCGCCCGGCGCGGATTTTGATCCGTCGAGCACGGCGGTGATGGGGCCGTTTTCGGCGGCGATGAATTCGTATGTGCGCGGTGAATTAAAATTTGAA
>JANYFN010000219.1 GCA_025362675.1 Limisphaerales bacterium
GCAACTGCCAATCAAAATAAAACCGAATCCGCATAACGAGCGCTATCTGAAAACCAAACGCGAGAAGCTCGGACACCTGCTGTGATTTCTGAAAGTGGAGCCAATGAGTGGGATTGAACCACCGACCTACGGTTTACGAAACCGTTGCTCTACCACTGAGCTACATTGGCTTTCTATATTGTAAATACAGCTTCTTATCGCTGTTTCCGCAACTGCTTTTATCACGTTTGCATACTCGATTTGTATATGGTATGTTTATTTCAGCCATGAAATTGAACACGCCATCACCAACCAAGCGCAAAGCGGATGTCGAATGGGTCAAGACACCGTATCCCAATCTCATCCGCTACAAACCAAGCGGCAATTATTTTGGGCGTGTCCGCGTGAATGGCAAGTTAATTCGCCGCTCTTTGGAGACGCACGTCTTGACCGTGGCCAAGCTCAAGCTCTCTGATTTCCTCCAAGATCACCGTCGGCTGGCTATCAACAAAGGGGAATCCGTTCTCGGCGAAGTCATCATCGAAATGTTCAAACAGGAAATTGAGAATGACCACAATAACAAACCGCGCACCAAACTTTACAAACAGGAAGTTTTGACGGCGTTGAAAAAGTCGTGGCCAGGTCTGTATTCAACGGACATCGCCAAGATTTCGCAAAAGGACTGCAATGAATGGGCGGCGGAATACGGCAAGCAGTATAGCCCGACGCGCTACAATGGAGCCTTGGGCATCGTGCGCCGGATTTTTGAGATTACGATGGAGCATGGCTATCGCGTGGACAATCCGGCGAAGTTTGTGGATCGCCGCCGCGTGAAGCCAAAAGAACTGCATTTGCCCTCGCAGACAAAGTTTCAGGAAATGGCGACGCATATTGAAACCTCGGGCGCGGGGCAGTCGAAGGACTGCGCGAACCTGTTTCGGTTTCTGGCATTTTCGGGGATGCGGATTGACGAAGCGCGTCATGTGTTGTGGAAAGACATTGATTTTGAAAAAGGACAGCTTCAAGCACGCATCACCAAGAACGGCAAAGCGCGGTGGATTCCGCTGAACAGCAGCTTGCGGCAACTATTGGAAAAAATGCGCGAGGAACAAGCCAATGAGTCAGCGGACAAAGCCGTGATGCAAGTATTCGAGTGTCAGAAGTCCATTGATCGCGCGGCGAAGCTGGTGGGCGTAAAACGCATCACGCACCACGATTTGCGGCATTTGTTTGCCACGCGTTGCATTGAGGCGGGCGTGGACATTCCTACGGTCTCGCGCTGGCTAGGGCATCAGGACGGCGGGGCGTTGTGCATGAAAACCTACGGCCATTTGCGCGACGAACACAGCCAGCGCGAAGCGTTGAAAGTGTCGTTCTGACGAAATCGGGAGTTCAGCCCGGCTCGCCGGACTGAAGTTCGTAAATCATCCGCCAGATGCGGTCGGTTTCTCCGCGCTCAATGACTTGCAACGGAGTCGAGCCGTCAAAGGCCATATTCGATTCCTTGAGCCACGGCCCGATGGCTGCCTTGGCGACCAATTTTTCCAGTGCTTCAAAAATGCGCTTCATTTCCGTCAACCGCCGTTCCGTCGAGATGCTGGGTTTCCGTCCGCCCGCCCAATGCGCGACGGCACGCGGCGAAAATCCGGTCAGCCGGGTAAAGGTGTCCTGCGTCACGGCGTAATTTTGGCAAAAGTCTTTGACGGCAAATCCGCGCACTGCGCCCACAATGGCTGCCGTGCCCAGAAAGGCTCTGGCTTGGGCGTGGAGTCTCGCCCGTCCGTTTGATGGCTTCACCGAAATTCGACGCGGTGACGGATGCAATACTTTCTTCATATTCAGACTCTAATTCACTGTCGGCAATTTGCAAGCACTTGTTTACGCACATTTGCACTACCGTTTTTTGAGCCAACGCAACAATTCATCCTCACCCAGAATTTTGACCACCTCCCGGCTGGAAACTGATTCTGGAAAATAAACCAGATTCACCCCGCCCCGGACACGCGCGGACGGAACCAGCAAGGCTTCGGCGCCGGCATCATGCGCGGCGCGGCCAAAGGTCTGACTTTGCGATTCGTGGCCTGCGTCGTTCACCTTGCGCCAGTCTTCGGCCAACAATTCAGCCAATGGCAACCAAGGCTGCGCCCGGATACCAGTTGGACTCGTCAAATCAATCACTCTGGCCAGCCTCAGTTGCACGCCGACAATCACCTTCGGCTTCACGTCGCTCAACGCAAAGTTGTAATAAGTGAAATTGGCATTGCTCTCCTTGATGGCGGTTTCCTGCGTGACGGAAAGATTTACCGCCCGGAAAGTTCCTGCCGCCAGCCAGCGCCCGCCGATTTTCAAATTACCCTTGCCGTCCAGCAATTTTGTCAGCCGAGCAAATTCCAGCGGCGCGGCGCGAAAGGCGACACCCTCCCATTTGGAATACAGCCGCCGGAACTTTTTGAGTTCGGCGACCAAGGCGTCATAGCGCGGATTGGATTTAACTTTCATCGCTGGACATTTTGTAACTGAAGCAACGCAACTTGTCAGCAACGGCTCACAAAATATTGAATGCGCGTTCTAAACCCGAATACTGCGACTGTGATTTTGTGCCTCGGTTTCCCGCCGCGAAAGATCACGGCCAAGGCTGATGTCAAAAGACTCGGTTACGATGTTCATATCCTGATGTGGATATTTTTCCGCCAGAAATTCTCGCACCTGTGCGGTGAAGTCGTCTTTCCAAACTCTGGAAACTTGCCGCTGGTCGCGCACGAAAGTTTGCAATACTTCGCTCGCGTCGTGGCCGCTGTTCAACACGTCTTTGATTTCTCCCGATGGCAACGGCAGACATTCGACGACCGCAAATTCCAAGCCTGCCGATGTCTTGCGATGACAGATCGAAGTGAGTTGAGTCAAATCAATGCCATGTTGCCATTCCGCGCCGTCGTCGGTTTGAATGACGCGGTGGGATGATGCGCGTGCGATGCAAACAACGTCACCGACGGTTACAGTCAAATTGAATTCAATCGCATGAAGTGCCTCGCAGTTGGCTTTGAACTGTTTCAGGTGTTCCGCGAAATGTTGTCTGGTTTCGGCGTAAGCCTGTTCGCGAAGCGGTGTGGGTCGTTCGTAATCGTTCATAATCTATTTCAAATCGGTTTCCAAAAGTTTGAACAGTTCGGTTCGCGGCACGAGCAGTTTGCCGCGCAGCACACGGCAAGTTTTTATTTTCTGCCGCTGGATCAGCCGATACATGGTGAAATAATTGATGCCGAGCATATCGGCGGATTCCTGCACAGAATAAGCGAGCCGCTCGGTTGGTGGTGGCGTGATTTGCTTTTCAATTTCAGGGATAGTTTCCATACGTTACTTTCATGATTTTTTAGGGGAGAAAAATTTGTCCTTTGACCGGCTTGCTCCAGTCCAGTTTGGGCAGAAAGTGAATTGGGTGGAGGCGAAGTGTTTGTGCAAGAAGTAAAAACTGCCGCAGATCAATCCGCAAAGAGCAGTCCTCAATTTTTGAGACTGTGCTGCGCGTGGCAGTTTCCCAGCCGGCCAGTTGCAATTGATCCGCCAGCGCATCTTGCGTCCAGTCGAGTTCATTGCGGCGCTTGCGGATTTCGGGTCCGATAAAGTTTCGCTGTTTCATAAAAACAAAATGTTGACGAGTTTACCGGAATTGATTTCAGCAAGTTGTAATGAATTCGTTACAGCTTTTTGGAATTCAATTCCGATCTTCCAGACATGGCACGGCCAGGTTTGGAGCAGTGGGGGTCATCAAGCCGACCGCAAATGGGCGGTCAAACTCTCGCCAATGGGGGCCTCGCATTTGAGGTGGCGCTCTCGCGCAAACAGGTATTTACCTGACCTATAATAGGATTTGAAGGCATCATCGAACCGGCTTACGCCGATTCTAGCGAAGTGGGAGAATCTAAACTTTCGTCCTGTCTCACGGAGAAAATCGCACAGCTGAATTAAAATGCAAGTCAGACAACCCAAAATGATGTTTGAAGAAATCAACTTGCCAAAAAATCCGTAGATTGATTTTTAATCTGTCACCCGATAAGCTCCGGCGCGTGAATTTTTCCATCTCAGCGGAATGAATGTGCTCGCACCGGCCCGACGATTTGATCCTCATGCCCCGGAATTGATTGATTTGCCAGGACTCGACCAGGCGTTGCTGCGCGAGGAATTGCAGATGCTGGAAACGATGAACCGGCGGCTTCAGGGGCACCAACTGGTGCTGGATTATGTGCAGCAATTTCTCGGTTCACCCCGGATGAAATCCTTGAGCATTTTAGATTTGGGGACGGGCGCGGCGGACGTTCCGCGCGCCATAGCCGGCTGGGCGCGGAAACACGAACTTGCCGTCACCATCACCGCCGTGGACTGCAATCCGGGAATTTTGAAAATTGCCAGTGAGTCCTGCGGGGACTGGCCTGAAATCCACGTGGAACAGCAGGATTTGCGTGGCTTGCCGTATGCGCCGCGCAGTTTTGATTTGGTCATCTGTTCGCTCGTGCTGCATCACTTTGACGCAGCGGATTCCGTTGCGATTTTGCGGCAAATAAATAAAATCTCCCGCGTGGGCTACCTCGTGAATGATTTGCGCCGCAACTGGCTGGCCATCGGAGCCATGGAGCTGCTCGGACTGACCGTTTTCCGTAACCGGGTTTTTCGCCACGACGCGCGGCAATCATGCCGCGCCGCGTTCACCATCGGCGAATTGCGACACCTCGCGGAGCAGGCCAGCTTGGACAACTTTCAAATCCGCCGTCACCACGGGATTTTCCGCATGGTTTTGGCAGGACATCATGAACCACCAACCAATTAAAACCGTTGCCATTCTCGGTGCCGGACCAGCCGCCAGCACGTTGGCCGCCTTGCTCGCACGTGCGGGTGTAGCGGTTGCGTTGCTGCATCGTCCGCGCACCGCCGCGCTGCTCGTCGGCGAATCGCTCGTGCCCGCCATCATCCTGATTTTGCGGCGGCTCGGCGTGGAAGACGAAGTCCGCAGCTACGGCAAATACAAGCCCGGCGCAATTTTCAACATGAATGAGTTCGGCGACTTTCCGTTCACGTTCGCCGATTTTTGCGGCTCGATGCCCGACTATGCTTTCAATGTTCCTCGCATCAAATTTGAA
>JANYFN010000237.1 GCA_025362675.1 Limisphaerales bacterium
GGGCGACTTCGGTGCGTTCAGCTTTTTCCCGTCGAAGAACCTCACCGTCCTCGGCGACGGCGGTTGCATCACGACGAACAAATTAGATTACGTCGAACGCTTGAAAATGCTGCGCAACCACGGTCGCCAGGGAAAATACGACCACGAATTCACCGGCTACAACGTGCGCTTCAACGAAATCAACGCCGCGATTGGCCGCGTGATGCTGAAACACCTCGACGGCTTCAACGAAAACCGCCGCAAGATCGCCGCGCGTTACGGCGAACGGCTCAAAGGCATCGTGCAGACGCCCATCGTCAAAGACTGGGCCACACCGGTGTATCACATGTATGTCACCCGCTGCGAACGCCGCGATGATCTGCAAAAATTTCTCAAAGAGAAAAACATCGAGACGGGCGTGCATTATCCGAAGCCGAACCACCTGCAACCGGCGGTCGTAGGTCTATTCCCCTACATTCCGAAATTGCCGCAGACAGAGAAGGCGGTGAAGGAAATCCTGTCGCTGCCGATCCACGGTGAGATGGGCTTGGACGCGGCGGACAAAGTCTGCGACGCCATCGCGGAATTTTACGGGAAGAAATAACTGCCAGCGGCAGTGGCCAATTACAAAAAATCCTCGCTCGGAAACGGGCGGGGATTTTTTATGGCTTCAGAATAAGTCCGCTAACGGTTCCCCAATTCGCCGAGAACTTTTTTTAGTTCGGCCACCGCACATTTCAACTGCGCTTCGTTAATGGTGAGCGGCGGGGTGAAGCTGATGATGTTGCCGTGTTCGCCTTCCGGCAAAAAAATATAGCCGCGATGAAGTAGTTTTTTGATCGCGGACAAAGCCAGTTCGGTGGCGGGTTTTCCGTCCGGCAAATTGATTTCAACAGCAGCCATCAAGCCGAGGCCGCGCGAAGAAGTGATGAGTGATGAGTGATGAGTGATGAGCTGATTCAGTTCGCCCAACAAAAATTTCCCCAGTGCCGCGCTGCGTTCCGGCAATTTAAATTTTTTAAGCTCCGCAATTTGCGCCAACGCCATCGCGCACCCGACGGGATGGCCGAGAAACGTGCTGGTGTGAATCGCCTCGCCGTTCGAGGCCGGCCACGCGGCATCCATCACATTCGCTCGGCCAACACAGGCGGAAAGTGGGAAGCCGCCGGTGAGCGCCTTGCCGAGGCAGATCAAATCCGGGATGGTTTTTGAGTGCTCGCACGCAAACCATTTTCCCGTGCGACCAAAGCCGGTGTAAATTTCATCGAGAATCAAAAGTGCGCCAAACTCGTCACACAGTTTTCGGAGCAGCGGGAGAAATTCTAGCGGCGGAATGTTAGTGCCGCCACGCGCTTGAATCGGTTCGACGAGAATCGCGCCGATTTTTTCGTGGCGGAAAATTTCACGGAGGCGGGCTTCGGTATTTTTGTAGGAGTCGAGGTGACGAGACTCTTTTTGTTTTTTTGATTTGAGACTCCGCACGTCGTCTCCTACAGGGAATGGCACGAAGCTACCGAACTCACGAAGTTGCGTGCGGAACGGGCTGCGGAAATGTTCGCGGTGCGTGGCGTTGAGCGCGCCATAACCGAGGCCGTGATACGCGCCCTCGAAGGCAATGACGCCACGCTTGCCGGTGGCGAGCATTGCGGTTTTGAGCGCAGCTTCTACCGCCTCGAAACCGGAGCTGCCGAAAATAACTTTTCCCGTGATTCGTGATTCGTGATTCGTGACGCGTGACCAGCGCTCAAAAGTGAGCTCACTCAATTTTTTTGCGAGCTGCGCTTTGAGCGCGTGCGGATGCACATCGCCCATCGCGTGCAGGAGTTTCGCCATTTGCTTTTGCCCGGCGCGGACAACATTTTTATTGGCGTGTCCAGCAGCGGCGACGCCAAAAGCGGCGGTGAGATCTAAATACTTTCCCCCTTCCGCATCCCACACATGAACACCCTTGGCGCGCTCCCAAACAATCGGCCACGAGCCATCTGGTTCAGTGAAGGTGATGTTCCGTGATTCGTAATCACGAAGCAGGGCAATGGTTTTTTGCGTTTTCATTTTTAACCACAGATGGACACAGATTCATACAGATGGAAAAAAATCCATCCGTTGCGAATCTGAATCTGTGTTTATCTGTGTTCAATCTGTGGCTTCAAACTCCGCGTTGTTCCGGCGGCCAGATGATTTTGTGCTGCTGGATTTGGAAGCGCACGGGCAGGGCCCCGGCGATGATTTTTTCTGCCAAATCTTTTCGCGAAATCGGCGTGAGTCCGGCGGGAACGCGTTTCAGCACCTTGCTTTGTTGCTCTGGTGTGAGCGGATGCACCCACGAAAATAGCAGCGGACAAATGGTGGCCAGCGCGTGTTCTGCGATTTGTTTTTTCGCCCAGTCGTAGTCTTCCTGTGTGCTGATGACGAACTTGATTTCGTCCGTCGCCTTCAAATGTTTAATATTGGAAAATAAATTTTTTTCGACCTCGCCGCTGCCGGGGCATTTCAAATCCATGATGCGATGCACGCGCGGGTCGATTTTTGAAACGTCGTGCGCGCCGCTGGTTTCTATTAGCACGGTAAAACCTTCGTCGCACAACGCGTGCATGAGCGGCAGGGAGTTTCTTTGCAGCAGCGGCTCGCCACCGGTGAGTTCGACCAGCGGAAGTTTTGAATTTTTAATTTTTAATTTTGAATTTGAAAACGGTGCCGCCTGCCGTTTCACCTCCGCCAAAATTTCCGCGAGCGTCTGCTTTTTACCTTCCGTGAAGGCATAGACGGTGTCGCAGAAGGAGCAGCGGAGATCGCAGCCGGTGAGCCGGATGAAGATGCACGGCAGTCCGGCAAAGGTGCTTTCCCCTTGCAGACTCAAATAGATTTCGTTGACGACGAGCGTGGCAGACACGCAGGAAGTCTAACGTCTCCTAAAAAAAATGAAATGCGCTTCCGCACTGTCTGCGTTGGCTTTTTTGATTGAGTTGGATTATTTATACTGAGCAACTGCTACCATGCTAAAACAATTTTTCCCCATCGCAGTGATCCTGACTTTTGAGCTGGTCATGCCCGCGGAGTCGCAGACGGAATTTCAGAACGCCATTGGCATCCCTGCTTTGCGCGCGGTAACTACCAACTTAAACGGAGCGGGCATCCGCGTGGCGCAACCGGAAGCGAATCAGAACGGCGGTAATCCACCTTACGCCTTTGAAGTCAGTCCCGCCTACGTGGGCCAGCCGACAAATCTGTTCACTTACTATTCGCGGCTCGGTTCGGCGACAGGTTTCACCAATGGCGTTGGCGTCGAGTCATCGCATGGCGATTCCGTTGCCGGAATATTTTATGGCGCGGCCTCCGGCACCGCGACGAACTTGGCGCATGTGGATAATTTTGATGCCGATTATTTTATTAACGCCTGCATCGTGAGCAACCTCGTTAGCTTCAATGCGGCGGTGGTGAACCAAAGTTTTGTGGATAGCGATACCAACAGCCAGTCGGCTTATGACGATGCTTACGACAATTATTCCTTGCAGCATAAAATACTTTTTATCTCCGGTGCAGGTAATATCGGAATGACCGGCCCGCGCGTGCTGCCGCCGTCGACAAGTTACAATGGCATCAGCGTCAGCGCCTACTATGCCGGAACCAACTACGGCGGTATCGGACCGACACCCGCTGGCGGGAGGTGCAAGCCAGACCTGACCGGCTATTCACCATTCACCAGCACGAGCACGCCACTGGTCTCTGGCGCCGCCGCCCTATTAATGCAGGGTGCCTTGCGCGGCGACGGCGGGGCGGATACTAATTCAGCGGACGATTTTCGGACGATCAAAGCGCTCCTACTCAACGGAGCGGTTAAGTTGATCGGCTGGACTAATTCCAGTTCCTCGCCGCTGGATGCCCGTCACGGCGCGGGTTTGTTGAATGTGTTCAACTCTTACGAACAACTCACCGGCGGTAAACAAGGCAGCATCATTTCCAATCTCGTGAGCACCGGCGCGGCACATCCGCCGACGGGAGCGAACGGCACCGTGACTGCCTTGAGCGGCTGGGATTTTCGGACGAACACCAGTAGCTCATCGCCCGGAAAAGATTCAATCCACCACTATTATTTCAATATAACGAATGCAAATTCATCGGTGAAATTCAGTGTCGCCGCCACCCTGGTTTGGAACCGCCAACTGAACCAACCCACTATCAACAACCTCAATCTATTTCTCTACAACACCGCGAACAGCAACCTCGTTTTGTGCAGCACCAGCCTCGTGGATAATGTCGAACATATTTACCAAAACAACTTGTCGCCCGGACGCTACGATTTGCAGGTGTGGAAAGCAGGCGGCAGCGGAATGGTCAGCGCGTCTGAGCCCTACGCGCTCGCGTGGCAGTTTGTATCAGCCCCGGCACTGACGATTTCTGGTGGCGCGAATCCCGCATTAACCTGGCCACTGTATCCGGCTGGATTTTTGATCGAGGCGCAAACGAATCTGTCCTCCGGAACTTGGAGCACGAATGGGTTTTCTACGCCCGACATCACGAATGGCTTGAACAGCATCCAGCTGAGCACGACGAATGCGGCGCAATTTTTCCGGCTGCGGTCGCCGAATTTTTGACGTGGCCGAGTCCAAAGTATTTCCCGATTTTGTAGCTGGTAGAAATCGCGTCCGTGATAAAATTTTTTCCAATCTCCACCGCGTGCGGCAAAGCGTGGCCCAATGCCAGCGCAGCGCAGATCGCGGCGGAATAAGTGCAGCCGGTGCCGTGCGTGGAGACGCCGCGCACGAACGGCGCCGATAACAGTAATTCCGTCTCGCCGTCAAAAAAAACATCAATCGCTTCGCGGCAGTTTTTCAAATGGCCGCCTTTTACCAAAACGGCGCAGCCAAACCGTTGCTGAATCGTGCGGGCGGCGGTGCGTAAATCTTCCGGCGAGCGGATTTTTTGGTTGGCTAAAAATTCCGCTTCATCGAGGTTCGGCGTGACGAGGGTGGCGAGCGGCAGCAATTTTGCGCTTAGGATTTTTTCGGCGGAAGATTTTAACAATCGCGCGCCGCTGGTGGAGACCAGCACGGGGTCAACCACGAGTTTTAAATTTTTACTTTTTATTTTTGAATTCTGGAAAAAATCCGCGACGGTCGAAATGTTTGCTGCCGTGAACAACATTCCCGTTTTCACTGCCGTTGGTTTTAGTTCGGAAAACACCGCTTCCATTTGCTGGCGCAACATTTTGGGTGAGCAGGCTTCTACGGCGAGAACGTGGCGGGGATTTTGCGCGGTGAGACAGGCGATGGCGCTGGTGCCGTGGACGCCGAGTGCGGCAAAAGTTTTTAGGTCCGCTTGAATTCCCGCGCCGCCGCCGCTATCGGAGCCGGCGATAGTCAGGGCCACGGGTAAAGTTTTTCGTTTTTTCATGGCACAGATGATTTCATTGTTGCGCGCAAAATTCCAGCAGCGGCCCGCGCGTCTTGCGCATCAGGATTTCGTTCTGGCCGGCGACGAGAAAATTTTCCAGCTCGCCGGTTTTTTGGTAGCCGAGTTTTTTATAAAATTTTTGTGCTCTCATGTTGAAGGACGAGACGCATAAAAAAACATTTTTGCTGCGCTGAAATATTTTTTCTTCCACGCCTTGCATGATCTTTTCTCCCAGACCGCGATTCTGAAATTCGGGAAACACGGCGAGGAGTTGAATGTAGCCGTCCAACGAGCCGCCGAGCTGCAAGATCACCACCCCGGCGATTTTTCCGGCTTGCTCGGCGACGAACACTTCGCGCTGCGGATTCGTCAGGTCTTGGAATAGTTTTTCCGCCAGAATACCCATCGTGCGCCACGGGCCGAAGGTCGCCAACCGCGCGGTGCAATCGCGCGCTTCGGCGTCGCCGCGCAGTGGCCGAAGGTGGAGTTCATTCATCCGATTGAGCATGGCGACAAAAGTTGGGTCAGACAACTTTGAACTTTGAACCCGGCCGTTTGAATTTATATTTGGCGTATGGATAAAGATAAAGTTGCCGAGACCCTCGTTGAGATTGGAACGCTGTTGGAATTGAAGGGCGAAAATCCTTTCAAGACGCGGGCTTATGGAAATGGCGCGCGAACGATCCAGGGTTTGACCGAGCCGCTGGAAAGAATTGTCGCCGAAAAACGGTTGGGCGAAATCAAGGGCATCGGCGCGGCGCTGGAACAAAAAATCACGGAGCTGGTTGAGACGGGGAAATTGAAATATTACGACGAGTTGAAAGCGTCGATTCCGCCGGGACTGATCGAGATGCTCGATATTTCTGGTCTCGGTCCCAAAAAAATCCAGGCGATGCAGAAAAAACTGGGCGTGGATTCGATCGCGAAACTCGAAGCGGCGTGCCAGGCGGGCAAGGTGGCGGAACTCGACGGCTTCGGCGAAAAAACGCAGGCCAACATTTTGGAGGGCATCGAACTGAAGCGCACTTACGCCAGCAAACACCGGCTTGGCGATGCGCTCGCGGTGGCGGAGCCGTTGCTGGAACAGTTGCGCGAGCACCCAGATGTGATCCGTTGTGGGACGGCGGGCAGCTTGCGACGGTTCAAGGAAATCATCGGTGACATTGATCTGCTGGCGTCGTCGAAACATGCGGCGGCGGTGATTGAGTTTTTTGTTTCGCAACCGGGCATCGTAAAGGTGCTGGCCCAAGGTGAGACGAAGGCGAGCGTGATCACTGAGGGCGGCATCCAGTGCGATTTGCGCGTGGTGAGCGATGCTGAATTTCCCTTTGCGCTGGCCTATTTTACCGGGAGCAAGGAACACAATATCGTGATGCGGCAGCGGGCCATTCAGCATGGACTGCGGCTGAATGAATACGGCTTGTTCAAGTCGAAGGAAGAAACGCGCGATGCAAAATTGCTCGTGGCGTGCAAAACCGAAGAGGAGATTTTTCAGAAACTGGACTTGGCCTTTGTGCCGCCGGAGTTGCGCGAAGATCACGGAGAATTTGCGGCCGCCGAAAAAAACGATCTGCCGAAGTTGATCGAGTGGACGCAACTGAAAGGCGCGCCGCACAATCACTCGACGTGGAGCGATGGCAAAAACACTTTGCAAGAAATCGCGACTTACATGGAGGAGCTGGGCTTGGAATATTGGGCGATCACAGATCACTCGAAGGCGTCGTTTCAGGCGAACGGGTTGGATGCGAAACGGCTGCGCGAACAGATCGTTGAGATCAAAAAATTGAATGAAAAAATTGCCGGCCGCGGGAGTGAATTCAGGCTGTTGACCGGGAGCGAGGTGGACATTTTGAAAGACCGTTTGGATTTCGACGACGACGTTTTGGCGGAGCTGGATGTCGTGGTCGCCAGTTTGCATGTTCCTTCGAGTGACGAAAATGAAAATACGAAACGACTGATCCGCGCGGCTGAAAATCCTTTTGTTCACACACTTGGTCACCTCACGGGGCGCCTGCTGCTGGAGCGCGAGCCATATCCGGTCAATGTTCATGCGGTCATCGACGCCTGCGCGGAAACGGGAACGTGGATTGAGCTGAATTGCAATCCGTGGCGGTTTGATCTGGACTGGCGGCACTGGTTCTACGCCAAGCGCAAAGGTGTGAAATGTGTCATCAATCCGGACGCGCATCGGAACGCGCACGCGGGATTTTTGCGGCTTGGCGCCGGCTTGGCGCGGAAGGGTTGGTTGACGGCGGGCGATGTCGTGAACACTTTACCGTTGGAGAAACTGCGGGCAGTGTTGAGGCGTTGATGCTGTGGCCAGAAATGGAATTAGCTTATGGAATTCGGCCCGAAAAAAGTTTTGACTGTTAGCTTGGGCAACTGATAGATTGCTCGGACGAATTGGTTACAAAGGCTTTTGAGCCCAAAAGTTAGAACTTAACTCCTGACGTTGCATGAAAAAAATTATTGTCTCTGCCGGTTTGGTTGCCATCGGGGCGGCCGGAATACAAACAGCCATGGGGGCAATGTCCGACGTTATTTCACCAAAGGCTTGGAGTGTGGGCGCTACTTTGCGCGGTTTTTATGATGACAATTACGCCATTGGCACCAAGAGCAAGGGCAGCGGCGGCTTCGAAGTTTCACCCAACATTCAAGTCAATGTTCCTTTCCGGCAGACCGACATTGGAATGCGCTATAATTACGGCGTTTATTACTACCAAGATCGTCAAGACATCGGCGTTAATCCAATTGACCAGTCCCACCAGCTAGAGCTTTGGCTTGATCATAAATTTAACACCCGCTGGCATCTAAATCTGACCGATTCGTTTGCCGTGGGTCAAGAGCCGGAGCTGTTACAGACCAGTTCATCCCAACCATTTCGCGTCGCTGGCGACAACATGGTCAATCACGCAAATATTTCCCTGGAAACACAGTGGACAAAGAATTTTAACACCTCGGTGCATTATGGCAATACGCTGGTGGATTATGATAACCATGGTGGAAATGCAGTAACTCCCAGTTTGTCGGGCACGCTCGATCGCATTGAGCACAGCATGGGGATCAATTTTAATTGGGTGTTAGCGCCGGAGACGAGTGCGTTCATTGGCTACAACTTTGGCTTGGTTAATTACACTGGCGGTGAGGATATTGCGTCCACGCTAGTGCCGACGCCTTTAATTTACCGAAGCGATTCCCGGGATAACATGACGCACACTGCGTTCTTGGGCGTAAAGAAGCAATTGACGCCAAACATGACCGGCAGCATCAGCGCGGGAGGCAATTACACGGATAATTATAATAATCCGCGCGAACACGACACCTCACTCTCTCCCTATGGTGATTTGAACCTTAGCTACACCTTCATTCCCGGAAGTTATGTTCAATTGGGTATCAGTCATGACATCAACTCTACAGATGTTGTTGCGCCTAACCAAACCACTGGAAAAATTACGCAGTATCAGCAAAGCACGGTGATTTATGCTGATTTGAATCACAAATTCACTTCCAAGCTGGCCGGCACGCTGATTGGCCGCTTTCAAAACTCACAATATCAGGGCGGACAGAACGACAGTCAGAACGACCAAAGTTACGGTGTGGGTGTAAATTTGCATTATCAAATCAATCAGCACTTTTCTACTGAAGTCGGCTACAATTTTGACGATTTAATATCTGGGTTGGGCGGACGCTCCTACGAACGTAACCGGGTTTACCTTGGTGTAAGCGCCAGTTATTGAAGTTTTTTTGCGACATTTTTTGAACGCAACTCGGGGGAGCCCGGTCTTAATCTGGCTCCCCTAATTTTTTAATCTATGGATCAAATTACTTTTCCGAATCAGAATCAGCAGCCGATGGCGGCGGCACCGGAAGCTCGATTACACTTTCTTGATTACTGGCGCGTGATTCGCATCCGCAAAGCCATCATCATCACGGTTTTCCTGATTACCGCCATTATTGCCACGGCGGTAACTTTCATTTTGCCGGAATCTTACGTCAGCACCTGCAAGCTCAAGATTGAAAACGAAGTAGCTGATGCCGGATTCGGTAGCTCGCCGACTCCCGCGCAAACGATGTATGACCCGTATTTCATTCAAACCACATTTGAGATCATCAATTCGCAATTGGTGTTAAGTAACGTTATCGCTACGTTGAATCTGAACGTGGAATGGGGAAAAAAATTCTTTAACGGTGAGACGCTTAAAACGACTGAGACGATGGAGATTTTGAAGGGTCGTATGGCGCTCTCCCCGGTAAAAAACACAAAACTTATCCAGATCTCGGTTTACAGCGATGACAAAAACGAGTGCGCCCGTATCGCTAACGCCGTTGCGGAGGCCTATAAAAATTATCGGTTCGACACCCGTGCTAGGTATCAAGGCAGCGGCTTGAAAGTATTGCAGGAAATGTATCTTGCGGAATCCAACCAGATTGAATTGGCGCAGAAAAACATTGAGGAATTGCGTGATAAATTAGGGATTCATGACGAAGTGTCAGTATCCTCGCCGACTCCGACCATTGATTCGGACATGATGAAAAAGTATCACGATGAAATGCTTGAAGGTGAGCGGAGTTTCAAGGATCAACAGATGCAATTTGAGCAACTCACAGCCATTGGTAACACCAATGCGCCGATGTTGCGGGATGTATTGCCCACGATCGTTTCGGATGGGGCGCTTTCAGATCTCCTGAGTCAGTATCGCGAAGCTCAACGCAGTTTGACCTCCAAACGGGTTGATTATGGCACCAACAATATTGAGGTGCAACGTGTGGAAAAACTAATTGCTCAGTTGGACCAACAGATCACCGAACGCGTGGGCGGAACCATGAAGGGTTTGGAAACACAGGTCAGTGCTAAAAAGGCGT
Organism: Limisphaerales bacterium; assembly: GCA_025362675.1. GTDB lineage: Bacteria > Verrucomicrobiota > Verrucomicrobiia > Limisphaerales > UBA11358 > UBA11358. Next base: position 10,234 of record JANYFN010000237.1, read on the forward strand.
CCTTGGACTTGTTGAAGCAAAATGTCGAGGATGCCAAGGTCATGGATAAGTTAAATGCAGTCAAATACCAGCCTTACTATGATGAAAAGCTGAAGAAGGAAGATTTGAAGCGGACACATGAATTGACCAACGCCAAAATTCTAGCAGAATCTTTAGACACAAAGATTCCCAGAACCCAGATGGTTCAGGTGACTGATCCAGCGGAGCCGGCCAAGACGCCGATCAAACCTAACAAGACTTTGAATATCGTCTTAGGTTTAATTTTTGGTCTGATCATGGGCATCGGTCTCGCATTCTTCATCGAGTATCTCGACACCAGCGTGAAGACGATTGACGATGTTGAGCGCACGTTCAATGCCCCGGTGCTGGGCGTCATTCCGCAAAACATTGGCTACCTTATTTCAGACGGCTCCGAGAGTAAGCACGCGGAGGCCTATCGCGTGTTGCGAACAAACCTGCTCTTCTCTCGGCGAGAGGAAAAATTTAATACGATCGTGGTGGTTAGCGCTGGTGCCGGTGAGGGGAAATCTACTACGACCATCAACTTGGCCACCGTTTTTGCGCAGGCCGGCAACCGCGTTTTGATTGTTGACTCCGATTTGCGTCGCCCAACCTTGCACAAAATTTTCAAGGTCTCCAATAACTTGGGATTGACCAATTATCTGTTGAAGCAAAACACAATTGCTGAAGTTGTGCAGACCACGCCGCTGGCGACCTTGGACTTCATGGCGAGCGGCAAATTGCCGAACAGCTCCATGGGTATTCTCGGTTCTTCGCAGATGAAAGAGATGATCAACGAACTGAAGCAACGTTACGATTTCATCTTCTTCGATTCGCCGCCGATTCTAGGTGTGAGCGATGCCTCGATTCTCGCGAGTGAAGTGGACATGGTGATGCAGGTCATTCAATACCGCCGCTATCCGCAACTCATGACCATCCGCGCTAAGCAGATGATTGAAAAAGTCGGCGGCAACTTTGTTGGCATGGTGCTTAACAACATCAACATGTCGCAGGACGAAGGCTACTATTACTACAGCGGCTACTACCACGATTATTATTATTCCCGCAGCCCGGCGGAACAGGAGGCTGAGGCCAAGGGTTTGCCTGCCGCTGACAAAAAAGACGGCGGGGATACCGAGACGACAACTAAACAAAAACGTTGATTTGGAGCAGTTTTCAGGAAGAATGAGCCGCCGATGAAATTGAAATTTTCTCAAATGTTTTTAAAAGTCTGTCGTAATTTGATGTTCGCATTGCCGTTGCTGGCTCTGATGCTCGCGGGCTGCGCCACTAACGAATCCGCCGGGGTTTACGAGCCACCGACGGACGGTGAAAGTGGCCAAAATGGAGTCCCCCGGCTTCACATTGGCGATTCGGTGATTATCACGTTTGATGGTCCACCTAGCCCGATTACCCCTCATGAAGAAATCATCAAGGAAGACGGGAATATCACATTGCCAGACATCGGTCATGTAAAAGCCGCCGGTAAGACCAGTGGTGAATTGCAAGACTCCATTCACGACCGATATGTGCCGGGAATTTACACCCGGCTTACGGTCACGGTGAAGACAGGTGATCGAGTATTTTTCGTTCGTGGCGATGTCAAAGCGCCGGGTCGCCAGATTTACACCGGACCAATCACGTTGACCAAAGCAATCACTTCCGCCGGTGATTTCACTGACTTTTCCAACCGGCGCAACGTAGTCCTGACCCGCGCCAACGGCCAGCGTTATGTCATTGATTGCGTGAAAATTCTGGACGGCAAGAAACCTGATCCTGGCGTTTATCCTGGTGATCAGATTGAGGTCAAGCACAGCCGACTCTGATGGTTCAGCTTTGCATTATTTCCGGTAAGATGGCGGGCGACAATTTGGTCGTCCGCCATTTTCCTTTTTCCATCGGCCGGGCAGCGGAAAACGATTTTTGCCTTGATGACGATGGTGTCTGGGACCAGCACCTCCGGCTGGGTTTTCAAAAAGGCGAAGGCTTCACGTTGCAAACGGTGAGCGACGCATTTGTGGCCATCAACGAGCAGCCCCAAACCCTTGCTCGCCTCCGTAATGGCGACATCATCTCCTTCGGTTCATCCAAGATTCAATTCTGGCTTGCTCCGGTGGAACAAAAAAGTTTGCGGCTCCGGGAAATCGGAGTTTGGCTACTTTTAGCCGCCATCACCGGTGGGCAAATTTTTCTGCTTTTACATCTACTACGTTGAAAGAATCGCGGTTGGGGGCTAAAAATTAATGCCGGAAATGGCGTGCCCCCGTGAAGGCCATGGCCATTCCACGCGCGTCGGCAGCCGCAATGACTTCGGCATCTTTCACCGAGCCGCCCGGCTGTATGGCGGCGGTGGCCCCGGCATCCGCTGCGGCTATGAGTCCGTCTGGAAACGGAAAGAATGCATCGCTGCAAACCACGCTGCCGAGCAGCGGCAATTTTGCTTCGCCCGCCTTCCAAACCGCGATGCGGCTGCTGTCCACGCGGCTCATTTGGCCGGCGCCCGTCCCGAGCGTGCGACCTTCGGCGACGTAAAGAATCGCATTTGATTTCAAGTGTTTTACCACGCGCCAGCCAAACAGCATCGCGCGCAATTCGGCTTCGGTCGGTTGCCGCTTTGTCACAATTTTCAAATCGGCAAGTGTCGTGATTTTCAAATCGCGTTGCTGCAACAGGAATGAATCTGCACCCACGCTACGAATATCCCATGGTTGCGACGCCAGCGGACTTTTCACAATTTGCAACAGCCGCAGATTTTTCTTCTTCTGCAAAATTTCCAGTGCCGCCGGTGAAAATTCCGGCGCGACAATGACCTCGCTGAATATTTCCGCGATGGCCGCTGCGCAATCAGCATCCAGTGTTTTGTTCACCGCGATGATGCCGCCGAACGGTGCCTGCTTGTCCGTGGCGAACGCCTGGTCCCACGCCTCGCGCAACGTCGCGCCCTGGCCGACGCCGCACGGATTGGTGTGCTTCAGAATCGCCAGCGTCGGCGCTTCGTTTTGAAATTCCGCGATGAGCGCGGTCGCTGCCGTGAGATCTAAAATGTTGTTGTAAGAAAGTTCCTTGCCATGAAGTTGCTTGAAAAATTCGGAGAACTTGCCGTAAAGCGCGGCGGTCTGGTGCGGGTTTTCGCCGTAGCGCAACGGCTGTGCGAGCGGGGCGGAAATCGTCAGCGACGCGGGCAGCGCATTTTTGTCGGCGGAAAATTCCTTTTGCAAATGCGTCGCAATCGCCGCATCGTAGGCCGCCGTGCGCGTAAACACTTTCGCACAAAGTTTCCGCCGCAATTCCAAAGTTGTTTTTCCATTTTCGGATATTTGTTTTGCGACTTCTGAGTAATCCGCCGGATCCACGATGACCGTCACGCTATCGTGATTTTTCGCCGCGCTGCGGAGCATTGAAGGCCCGCCGATGTCAATGTTTTCAATGGCATCGTGCAGTTTTACATCGGGCTTCGCGACGGTCGCCTCGAACGGATACAGATTCACCACGACGAGATCAATCGGCTGGATGGCGTGCTGTTTCACGGCGGCCTCATGTGCCGCGTTGCCGCGAATGTAGAGCAGCCCGCCATGCACGAGCGGGTGCAGCGTCTTCACGCGACCATCGAGCATTTCGGGAAAGCCGGTATGTTCGGAAATATCCCTCACCGCCAGGCCCGCGTCGCGCAGCGCCTTGGCGGTGCCGCCGGTGGAAATCAATTCCACGCCCGCTGCAACGAGCGTATGGGCAAAGGCTACGAGACCAGTCTTGTCGGAAACAGAGAGTAAAGCGCGTTGAATTTTCACAAACTATAAAATCTCGTAAAAAGCACCCGGCGGCAAAATTATTTTACGGCGAAATGGTTTTTTTCTTCTGCGGTTTTGTTTAAAATCTTGGCGTGTCTCTTAAACTCGGCGATAAAATTAATTTGAACATTCACGACCTCGCGTTCGGCGGCGAAGGGGTGGGACGTGTCGAGGAATTTGTGGTGTTCGTGCCTTTCGTCATTACGGGCGAATTAGTCGAGGTAGAAATCACGGAGGTGAAAAAGAATTTCGCGCGGGCGAAGTTGCTGCGCATCGTCACGCCCTCGCCGGAACGTGTGGACCCGAAGTGCAAATACTTCAGCATCTGCGGCGGCTGCCAGTATCAGCACATCGATTACGGGGCGCAATTGCGGATGAAGCACAAACAGATTTCGGATTTGTTCGAACGCGTGGGAAAAATTTCGGCGGAACGCATCGCGCCGGTCATCGGCTGCCCGCAGCCTTATGGCTATCGCAACCGCATCATGATCCGCAGCCAGTGGAACGGCCCGGCGAAAAAACTGGAGATCGGCTTCATTCGCGCCGATAACAATTTCGTGGTGGACATAGACGAGTGCCAGATCGCGGAACCGCCGTTGAACGAACAGATCCAGCAAGTGCGAGCGAATCCGCCGCCGCGTGGAGGCTTGAAATTCGTCTTGCGGGTGCAGCCGGAAGGCTGGAGCGTGCCGAAGGATTCCTTTTTTCAGAACAATTTCTTCTTATTGCCGAAGCTCGTGGAGACCGTGAAGGGATTTTTGCAGGCGAGCGGTGCGCGGCATCTGATTGACCTTTATTGTGGCGTGGGATTTTTTGGAATCGAAGCCGCGAGTGCAGTGGAAAGTTTTGTCGGCGTGGAATACGACCAGATGGCGATCCGCGCGGCGCGCGAAAATGTTAAACTGCGCAACGTTACCAATGGCGAATTCATTTCAGCCAAGTCGGAGGAAGCGTTGCCGGAATTGCTGAAAAAATTTCCCGTGGATCAGACAACCGTGATTCTGGATCCGCCGCGCAAAGGTTGCTGGCCGTCGCTGTTGGAGTTATTGCGCGCGACGCGTCCGGCGCAGGTGATTTACGTATCCTGTCATCCGGCGACCATGGCGCGGGATTTGAACGTATTGTGTGCGGATGGTGTCTTTGAATTGGTGCGGGTGCAGCCGCTGGATATGTTTCCCCAAACCCAACACGTCGAATGCGTGGCTGATTTGCGCCGTCGAAACTGAACTTGCCAAATAGCAGTTCTTGCTTTGAACTAATGTAATCCAATGTCTGACCAAATGATCAACGACCCGCGGAAAAACTTTGTGCCGCGTTTTCTGCCGTGGCTGCTTGGCGGGGCGATGTTCGCCGTCTATTGGTTCACACTGAACCACTGGGTTAGCCTATTGAACATGGCGAGTGTGGCACAGTTCACCGGCCTCACCTGGCAGCCACAAGTTTACAATCCCGTCGCATTTCTGGTGACCTTACCCATTCGCTGGCTCGCGCCGGCCAGTGTGCCGCTGGCATTGAATTTTTTCGCGGCTGTCTGCGCGGCACTGGCGTTGGTGGTATTAGCGCGGTGTGTGGCATTGCTGCCGCATGACCGGACGGAAACGGAACGGCAACGCGAGAAAAGCGATTTTGCGTTTCTAACTGGCTGGCAGGCTTGGTGCCCGCCGGTTTTTGCGGTCGTCGTTTGCGGTTTGCAACTCACCATGTGGCAGCACGCGACGAATTTCACAGGCGAGGCCGTGGACTTATTGATTTTCACCGTGGTGGTCTGGCAACTGTTAGAATATCGTTTGGACGAGCGCGAGGGCCGGCTAATGCTCGCGGTGTTCGTGTTCGGAGCGGGGATCACGGATAATTGGGCGATGGTTGCATTTGTGCCGCTTTTCTTAGCAGCGGTTATTTGGTTGAAAGGGTTGCAATTTTTCCACATCGGATTTCTCACACGCCTGTTTTCCAGAGGATTGCTTGGGTTACTATTTCTGGCGGTTATTCCGGTGATGGCCAAAGTCACTTCCAGTTATCCCCTCAGCCTCTGGGAATCGCTCCAGCCAAGTTTGAGTCTGGACTGGCGCGTGATCAAAGCGATCAAGGAAGCCGGCGTGCTGCACAATCTGGCGCTCACGGCTTTGACCTCACTGCTGCCGCTGCTGGCCATGGCGATCCGCTGGAGCGCGTCGTTCGGCGACAGCAGCCGCATCGGCATGGCATTGTCGAACCTGATGGTGCATGTGGTTTATGCGGCGATTTTCAGCGTCTGCGTTTGGATATCATTTAATCCGCCGTTCAGTCCGGATCACCTGATGAGTGCTCCTTGTTTGCCACTGTATTTTCTGGCCGCATTGGGCACTGGTTATTTTTGCGGCTATTTCCTTCTCGTCTTTGGTCGTAAGCCAGTGCTCAGTCGTCGGTCCGAAGTGCAACAGCCCTTACCGAATGCCATTCTCTGGCTTTGCCCCGCTGTCGTGGCATTCACTTTGGTTTCGGCCGCGATCACTTCCTGCGCTCTGGTTTACCGCAACAGCCCAATCATCCTCCGTCAAAACGGCGACGCATTTTATAAATTAGCCGACCTAGCGATTAAGAATTTGCCGGCCGAAGGTGCCATTCTGCTTTGCGATAGTGATGATCCCAGTCATGACGTGCCGATTCGCTCGTTTCTCATCCAGTCCATGCTCATTCGGCAGGGCCGGTTACAACATTTTCCGGTGGTGGACACGCAATCGCTCGGACTTTTTCCGTATCAGCGATTCTTGCACAGCCGTTTCCCTGAAAAAATTCCCGCCGCCGCCGATGAAAAAAGTTTGGGCGCCACCACGTTGCTGGCGGTTTATAACCTTATCGGCCAATTAATGAAGTCTAACAACGTATGCTACCTCAATCCTAGTTACGGTTATTACTTCGAGCAGTTGTATTTGGAACCGCATGGGATGAATTATCGGCTCAAGGGATTGCCGGAGGATACCTTGCTGCCGCCTCCGATGGACAAGGAGCTCGTGGCGACCAACGAGAATTTTTGGATGGATGCCTCGGCGCAATTCTCCCCGGTAGAAAAAAACCTGGCCATTCAACAGTCCAACCTCGATGGCTATAATATTTATTCCAAGGGCCTATTCGGTTGGATCCTGATGCATCTGCACGCGCAGCCGGAGCCGGATGCCAACGCCATTATGGCCGGCAAATTTTATTCGCGCAGCCTGAATTATTGGGGCGTCCAGCAGCAGCGCGCCAAGGCCTTGGACGCCGCGAAAATTCACTTTGAAAATGCTAAAAAAATTAACCCCGATAATATCGCCGCTACCGTCAACCTGAAATTCAACGCCGCGCTCCACGCAGGTTCGACGGCTGGTGTGGAATTAACGGCGATTACTCCCGACCAGTTCGGCAAGTATCGCGGATGGAACGAAGTTTTGAACGCGAACGGACCCTTTGACGAACCTAGTTTCCTCTTTGAAAACGCGGCCATGCTGATGCAATCCGGCCTGATGAAACAAGCGGTCGTGCCCTTCACCCGCGTTCGCGAGCTATTGCCGGATAATCTAGCCGCGCGTTTGTTTCTCGCCCAGATATACATCTTCACCAAACCGCCGCAGCCCGAGCGTGCACTTGATGCGCTTAGTGAGCCGATGGCAAAGCCCGCAAAATTTTCCCTGAACGAGTCTAATTCCACCGAGATCAACATTCTCGCCGCCTCCGCGCATTTTCTTAAAAATGATACCGACCAAGCGATCGCGCTCATGGAAACCGAGGTCGCCCGCCATCCTAACGACGACACCTTGCTTACGGCCGCCACGCAGGCGTTTTTTATGCGGGGGCTTTACACCAATGCGCTCCACATTATCAACAGCAAGCTCGCCCGTTCGCCAGATGATCCCCAATGGCTCTTCGGCAAAGGCTTTGCCGCGCTTCAACTCAAGCAATATGACGAAGCTATCGCCGCGATGACACACGAAATGGAAATTACAACGAATGATCCGACCGCCCGCTTTAACCGTGCGCTGGCTTATCTACAAAGTGATCGCCTGCCCGAAGCACGCAAAGATTACGCTGAATTACAAACCACCTATACCAATTCCTTTCAAGTCGCTTACGGCCTGGCGGAAATAGCTTGGCGCACCCACGACACAAATGAGGCGGTCAAAAACTATAAGCTTTATCTTAACAACGCGCCGACCAATACCACCGAAGCGTCCAAGGTGCTGGAACGCCTGACGCAACTGCGTGGCAAATAACCTGACGCCATGCGCGTCACCCATATCATCACCCGGCTCGTCATCGGCGGCGCGCAGGAAAACACCCTCGCCACGATTCGCGGGTTACGCGAAAAATCCGGCGTCGAAATTAATTTAATTTCCGGACCCACCATCGGTCCGGAAGGCTCGCTGGAAAACGAGGCGCGAAGTATTTTTACCGTCGCCGCCTCCCTCGCCCCTCGGAGGGGAGCGGGCCGGGGTGAGGGGTCAAATAACAGCCAATCCTTGATCATCGTTCCCGAACTCGTCCGCCCCGTTCACCCGTTCAAAGATTTCATCGCGCTGCGAAAACTCGAAAAGATTCTACGCGAACAAAAGCCAGATTTGGTCCACACCCACAGCGGCAAAGCGGGGATTCTCGGACGCCTCGCTGCCAAACGCGCGGGCGTGCCGATCGTCATCCACCACATCCACGGCCCGTCGTTTGGAAATTTTCAAGGCGCACTCGCCAATAAAATTTTCACCACCGCCGAACGTCACGCCGCCCGCGTCACGGATCACTTTTTCTGTTCCGCCGCCGCGATGACTAAACTCTATCTCGCGGCTGGAATCGGAAAAACCTCAATTTTCACGCGCATTTTCAGCGGTTTTAATTTAGAACCATTTCTTACCGCGACGAACGATTTGGCCTTGCGAAAAAAACTTGGTCTCGATGAAAAACATTTTGTCATCGGAAAAATTGGCCGCATTTTCAAACTCAAAGGCCACGCTGATCTGCTCGCCGCGTTCGCCAAAATTCTCCCCCAAGTTTCCCATGCGCGTTTGCTCTTTGTCGGCGATGGCTCGCTCCGCGGTGAAATTGAAAATCAAATCCGCGCTCTCGGCCTCGAGGGCAAAGTCATATTCACCGGCCTCGTCCCGCCCGGCGAAGTCGCGCGCTATGTCGGCATCATGGATTGTCTCGCGCATCTTTCCTACCGCGAGGCCCTGTCTCGCGCGCTCCCACAGGCGCTCGCCGCCGGCAAGCCCGTGGTCGCCTACGATTTCGATGGCGCGGATGAAGTCTGCCTCGAAAATGAAACCGGCTATGTCGTTCGCACCGGCGACACGGATGCAGCGGCGCAAAAAATTATTCAACTCGCCAAGAATTCTGAATTGCGGAAAATATTCGGCGAGCGTGGTCGGCACTTTGTCCGCGAAAATTTCCCTGTCGAAAAAATGGTAAATGATCAATACAGTATTTATCAGAAACTGGCCGCCGACCGCGGCCTCCGCGCGTGACTTTCCCCTTCAATTTTTTTGCCGCCGCCTTTGTGGGTGCGTTCGTGACGACGTTCCTCGCGCTCCCGCTCTGGCGCAAATGGTGCCTGCGAACCAATCTGGTGGACGATCCCGGTCACCGCAAAATCCATAGCGTCCCGATTCCGCTCGCCGGTGGATTCGCGGTGCTGTCGGGGATTCTTCTGCCACTGGTCATTGGGGCCGTCGTTCTCAAACTGAAAATAATCAATGTTTCCAATGTGTTTGCGATTGCTCACGGCCTTGACCGCCGCGCCATCGAGCTCGCCGTCCTTGCGATTGGTGCCGTTGCGATCACGCTACTCGGCTGGCTCGATGACAAACATGAATTGAAAGCCCTGCCAAAATTTGTCGGGCAGATTCTCATCGCCATCACTGTTGCTGCGGCGTGCAAACGCATCACGCTCTTTGTTCACAGCGACGTTTTCAGCTACGCCATCACCGTGCTGTGGCTGCTCGCCGTCATCAACGCCTTCAACTTCATAGACAATATGAACGGCCTCTGCGCGGGCACCGGCGCCATCGGCGCATTTTTATTCGCGCTTATCGCGGCGGCGAACGGCGAATATCTTGTAGCCATCACCGGCTTCCTCATGTGCGGCGCGCTCGTCGGATTTTTGCCGTGGAATTTTCCGAATGCCCGCGCGTTCCTCGGCGATGCGGGCAGCCATCTCGTCGGCTATCTTCTCGCCGTCATGGCGATTCTTCCGCACTTTTACACAAAACAAAATCCGCATCCGCTCGCGGTGCTGTCACCTCTGTTGATTCTAGCAATTCCATTAATAGATCTCGCGCAAGTCAGTTTGTTTCGCACGCTGAACAAAAAACCATTTTGGATTGGCGACACAAATCATCTTTCCCACCGCCTAACGCGCATTGGCCTGAACCGCACGAAAGCCGTGCTGCTGTTGTGGTTGCTGGCCGCTGTCATCGGCGCGTGTGCGTGCTGGCTGTGAGTGGATTTGGGTGGCACAGGCTTCCAGCCTGTCGTTTCGGACGTCGCGCCCGAAACCGGCGTGACGGCCGCACTGGCTCTAGCAGCTAACGCAAATCCGCATTATCCATCGTCGGCAGAAATCCAGCGCGACGCCGGATTTGACGGGCGCGGCACCCGTGCCACTGCTTCCGTTTTCGTTCGTGTCTTTCGCGCCTTTCGCGGTTAAAATGTTCCAGTGAAAATTCTGTTCATTGGCGACATCGTGGGCGAACCCGGACGCACTGCGGTGCAGCGGCTTGTCCCGCAGTTGCGCGACGAGAACGGACTCGATTTCGTCATCGCTAACGGCGAGAACTCCGCTGGCGGCAATGGCATCACGCCCCAGATTGCGGGCGAACTTTTTTCGGCGGGCGTGGACGCGATCACCAGCGGCGATCATTTGTGGGATCAAAAAAGTGTTTCGGAATTGCTGTATAGCGAACCACGTTTTTTACGTCCGTTGAATTATCCGCCGGGTGTGCCTGGCCGCGGCGCGCATATTTATCAGGTTCGCAATCTCCCGCCGATTGGCGTGATGAATGTGCAAGGTCGCGTGTTTATGGCACCGATGGAAAATCCTTTTACCACCGCCGAGATTGAGGTGAACCGGCTACGCGAAAAAACCAGAATTATTTTCGTCGATATTCACGCCGAGGCGACTTCGGAGAAAATCGCCTTCGCACGGTTTCTCGATGGCCGCGTCAGTGCGGTCGTCGGCACGCACACGCATGTCCAAACAGCGGATGAACAAATTCTCCCGAACGGCACGGCGTATCTGACCGATGCTGGTTTTACCGGCCCGCATGATGGCAGTCTCGGTCGAGAAATCGAACCTGTGATCAAACGTTTTGTGACCGGCATGCCGCAACGGTTTGAGGTCGCGCGGAACAAAATCATTTTGCACGGCGCGGTTATCCGCATTGACGATACCACGGGCAAGGCGACGAGCATCCAGCGGATTTCGCAGCCGATGGCGTAAACGGAGCGCGGCCAAAAGGCTTCAGACCGTAGCCGTCTGTTCTTCCACGGCTTCCTTTTTCAATTCATCCAGCGAGCGGAAACGGCTGGCGGCGAAACCAGCTTCCACGCCGAGTTTGTTCGTGGGATTGTAGAGGCCCGTGAGCAAAATGGATTGCTCCAGCACGCGCCGCATATCCATGATGAGTTCGTCCGCGCGCACGCCCACGCGCGCGGCGCGCACGACGTAGATGCTGTCTTTGATCGGCAGTTGCAGATACAACTGCTTGACGGTGTCCGACCATTGGTCATCCACACAAACAACTTTTTGTCCGACGTTGAACATAATAAAAAAATTTATGCGCTAAACTTCATCCGTCAAAGGATTTTTCTTGAGTCATTTTCCATAATGCCATAAGCAGCCGCAACCATGAAAATGAAAATCGCCCTTGCGCTACCGATTGTTGTTTGTGCAGCGATTGTTTGGTTTCTGATGCAAACGCAAAAACAATTGAGCGCTGAAAACGAATTGTTGCGGCGGCAAATCACACAATTGAACGATCAAACCAATCAAATTTCTGCCGAAGATAAATTTCAACTTCGTGAATGGCACATGATAAACGCAATGAAAGAACTTTGCGTTGCGATGCGTTTATTTGCAGAAGATCACAACCGGCGATATGCAACTAATTTCAACGAGATTTCAATTGAGTTTGGACCTTCAGACAAAATAAATTTTGATTGGTTTGAATTTGTAAATATCAATCGAGTGGATGCGTCAACAACGAACGCAATTATATTTCGAGAACGACTTCCTCGTGTTGCTCCCAATGGCTGGTGGTATCGTATTTATGGTCTGGCCAATGGTGAGGTTCAATCAGTATTTGGCGATGAACATGGCGACGCGAAAAAATTCATCGAATACGAACACCAACACTCGCCGCCAAATCAATAAGGCAGCGGGAATTTCGCCGTGAGATCGTGCACGCGGTCGCGGACTTTGTGTGCGGTCTCGATGTTTTTGATATCCATCAATACTTCGGAAATCATGTCAGCGATGGCGGCCATCTCGGGTTCCTTCATGCCGCGCGTGGTGCAAGCGGGTGAACCAAGGCGGATGCCGCTGGCCTGAAACGGTGAGCGCGTCTCGAACGGAATCGTGTTTTTATTCACGGTGATACCAGCCTCGTCCAGCGCGATCTGCGAATCTTTGCCGGTGATGCCTTTTGCGCCCACGTCCACTTGGCACAGATGGTTATCGGTGCCGCCGCTGATGAGGCGGTAGCCGTTACGCTTCATGCCTTCAGCCAAGGTCGCGCAGTTTTTCACGACCTGTTGCTGATACGCTTTAAAACTGGGCGACAACGCTTCGTGGAAGCAAATCGCTTTGCCGGCGATGACGTGTTCCAATGGACCACCTTGAATGCCGGGGAAAATATTGGAATCAATTTCCTTCGCATATTTCTCTCTCGTCAAAATCAAGCCGCCGCGCGGACCGCGCAAGGTTTTATGCGTCGTGGTCGTCACGAAATCCGCATGCGCCATCGGACTCGGATGAATCCCCGCCGCGACGAGGCCGGCGATGTGCGCAATGTCCGCCAACAAATAAGCACCTACTTCGCGCGCGATCTCACCCATGCGCTGAAAATCAATCACGCGGGAATAAGCACTCGCGCCGATGGTGATCATCTTCGGCTTGTGTTCCCGCGCCATCGTCGCGATTTGATCGTAATCAATCCGCTCGGTTTCTTTGTTCACGCCGTAGTGGACGATCTCAAAAAATTTGCCGGAGAAATTCGCCTTGTTACCGTGCGTCAAATGTCCGCCGTGGCTCAGATCCATCGTGAGCATTTTGTCACCCGGTTTTAGGAACGCAAAATAAACGGCCATGTTCGCGCCGGAGCCGGAGTGCGGCTGCACGTTGGCGTGTTCGGCACCGAACAGTTTTTTCGCGCGATCAATCGCCAATTGCTCAATGATATCAATGTTTTCGCAGCCACCATACCAGCGTTTTTTCGGATAACCTTCCGCGTATTTATTCGTCAGCACGGAGCCTTGCGTTTCCATCACAGCGGGGCTGGTGAAATTTTCGGACGCGATCAGCTCAATGTTTTCCTGCTGGCGCGTGCGCTCGCGTTCAATGGCGACAGCGACCTCGGGATCTACATTCGCAATGCGGAGGTTGGCCGGAGCGAGCTTGGTGTCCATCTTGCGCACGCGGCGCTCGTGGCGACCGCCTTCAAACTTGGCCCCGAGGAACGCATCAAGAATTTTTTTTGCGACATCTGGGGGCGTGGTTTTGCCGGCGAGGCAGAGGACATTGGCATCGTTGTGTTGACGGGTCATCGCGGCGGTGGCGGGATCGTTCACGAGGGCAGCACGGATGCCGCCGACTTTGTTCGCCGTGATGCATACGCCGATGCCGGTAGTGCAAATGAGCAGACCGAGTTCCGCGTGACCGGCGGCGACGGCCTTGGCGACGGCGAGCGCGAAGTCAGGATAGTCGCACGATTCCGTCGAGTTCGTGCCGTGATCCGCGATGCTCAAGCCGAGACTGCGGAGGTGCGCCTTGAGAATTTCTTTGAGTTCAAACCCGCCATGATCCGCGCCGAGGGCGACGTTGACCGGCCGGGTGGAGGATTCAGTCTCGTTCTTAGACAAAAAATTATTTTGTTCCATAAATTTAATAAGCGTAACGATGCCTTGCTCAATTTGGTCGCGGCATTCCACATAGGTCTGATACGGGCTACCGATGGGATCGCTGATGTCTTTCTCGTAAGTCTCCAGCGTGTCGTCAAATTCGCGCAGCAAAAAAGTTTTTTCCAACGCCGTTGGGTAGAGCAACAGGACGGTGTCCACATGGCTGTGCGTCATGCCGAGGATCAAATCCGCCGAGCGCACCATATCGGCCGTGAGAGCATTACTGCGCTGCCGGGAAATATCGATCCCGATTTCCTTCATCGCCGTGACGGAATGGTGCGTGGGCTCGTCGCCGTCAATCGCGCCCAGGCCGGCGGATAGAATGCGGAACTCGCCACGACCCTTGATGGCGTGACGGAAAAGTCCCTCGGCCATCGGGCTGCGACAGACGTTGCCGGTGCAAAGAAATAGAATTGTTTTCATCCCAAACGTGAACGGAAAAGGTGATTGGCCGGAGGCAGAACGTCAATGCGAAACCGCAGGGCGGAACGGGCCACAACGGTGGAAACGGAGTTAGCAACCGCCGGTGAGGTAATTTGCTTTGGTTTCAATGTTTCGTCCGTTTGCGCCATTAAAAATTTCATCCCCGCGTCCGGTGTAATACCGCCAGCGCCTTCAGCAGATCCACCGCCCGGGCCAATGCGGGATCATGGACAACGGGTTGCGCGGGTGTAGCGCGGGGCGACCCAGAGTCTTCTTCCTCACCATCCTTCACACTTTTGCGGACGAGTTCCGCTTCACTCGTGTGGTCAACATAAAACATCAAGTTCGTCGCGCCAGCTAAGGTGCCGGCACCGGTGGCCAGTGTGTTGGTGAAGGGGTTTTCCAGAAACCTTTTTTCATCCTCCGCGGCCAATGGCACGCGGATATCCGCTGGAATCGCCGCCGCCGCATTTGTGCCGCAGGCGATCACTACTGCCCCGGCTGAATGGAGTTGCCCCGCCAGCGTCGCGGCCGCGCCTTGGGTCTGGCCGTCAACCAGGATGACGAGCGGCGATTTTTTTGCGGAAAAATAATCCAGCGCCGCCTGTGCACTGTCACCATTCGCGCCGCGCAGGTCGAGAATGGTGCCCGCCAGCTGATTGGTTGGTTCAGCGGCGTGAAGTTGGCCTGCAAAATTTTCGGTGACGCGGTTCGCCGAAACCCACAGCAGGTTGTTTTCTAAAACCGAAACGACCGGCACCGTGCCCGCCGCGTGACTGGCCGCCGCGAGACAGCCCATGGAAAAAAGTAAAACTGCGCAAAATTTCATCGGCCAAAAAATGCGCCACCTCGACCGGAAAGTAAAGGGGCTTGCGGGCAAACACTTTGTTTGAAAATGATTCGCCGGGTTGTAGTCAGCGGTTTTCCTCATTATAATCAGCCCAATTTGTGAGCGCCCAAAAATCCGACAACGAGTTGTCCCCCATGCGGCTGGCCTTACGGCTGGCGCGGAAAGGTCTAGGCTCGACCTCGCCAAATCCGACGGTGGGCGCGGTGCTGATGAAAAACGGAAAAATCATCGGGCGCGGTCGGACCGCGCCGGCCGGTGGCCCGCACGCAGAAATTGCCGCGCTGCGTGATGCGGCCAAGCGCAAAAACAATCCTCGCGGCGCGACTTTGTTTGTTACCCTAGAACCTTGTTGCACGCATGGCCGCACACCGCCGTGCACGGATGCGATCATCGCCGCCGGTATAAAAAAAGTGGTGGTCGGCGCCACCGATCCGAATCCCCGGCACGCGGGCAAAGGCTTTCAGATTTTGCAGCGCGCGGGAATCGAGGTTGTGGTCGGCATTTTAAGCGATGAGTGCGCGCAGTTAAATGAGGTTTTTAATCACTGGATTGTCGCGCGCACGCCGTTAGTGACCGTCAAGGCGGCGATGACATTGGATGGAAAAATTGCGACGGCTAGCGGCGAGTCAAAATGGATCACCGGCGAAAAGGCCCGTGAATATGGGATGAAATTGCGTCGCACCCGCGATGCGATTCTTGTGGGCGTGAACACGGTGATCGTGGATGATCCGAGCCTGACGGCGAGAAGTCCGAAGCCCGAAGTCCGAAGCCGGAATAAAAACCTGAAGTTGCGGCGCATTATTTTGGATTCGCGGGCGCGCACGCCGTTGACGGCAAAAATTGTGAACGATGAATTTGCCGCGCTGACCACGATTGTAGTCAGTCGAAACGCACCCAAAAAACGCGTGGCAGAATTATCCAAGCGGGTGAATGTTCTGATTGCGCCGGTAGCCAATTCAAAATTCAAAATTAAAAATTCAAAACTCGATTTGCGCTGGCTGCTGAAAAAACTTGGCTCGCAAAACGTCACCAGTCTGTTGGTCGAAGGCGGGGGCGAAGTGAACGCTTCCTTCTTGCTCGGCGGATTCGCCCAGCGCGTGGCATTTTTTTATGCGCCGAAAATTCTTGGTGGCCGCGACGCGCGCAAAGGCGTTGCCGGCGATGGTGCGAAACGATTGAGCGAAGTCGTGCAACTCGACGACATCCAGTGGCGCACGCTGGGCGAAGATTTGTTGCTCACAGCCAAAGTGGTTGCTGGTTGAACGTTGAAAGTTGCAGGTTGGAAAAACTTGCAACCTGCAACCTGCAACCTGCAATCTTGCTCCATGTTTACCGGCATTGTCGAAGAAGCGGGCGTAGTTGAAAAAATCACGCCGACAAAAAAATCCATTTCTCTCATTGTGCGCGCGGGTGCGTTGGCGCGCGGGGTGAAACTCGGCGCGAGCGTGGCGGTGAACGGCTGTTGCCTGACGGTCGTGAAAATTTCCGCGCGCGGAACATTCAAATCACTTCATTTTGATGTGCTCCAGGAATCGTGGACGCGCACGAATCTGCAATTCGCGAAACCAGGTTCGCTGGTGAATCTCGAACGGCCGCTCCGCGCTGACGGCGAACTCGGAGGGCATTTTGTGACTGGCCACGTGGACGGCGTCGGTAAAATCGTTCGCTGGGAAAAATCTGGCGCGGATCACGTGCTCGAAATCGCCGCGCCGCCCGACGTGTTGCGCTACATCGTCTTCAAAGGTTCCATCGCGGTGGACGGCATCAGCCTCACCGTGGCGGGCGTGAGTAAGAAAAGTTTTCGGCTATGGATCATCCCCCACACGTTTGAAGTCACGACCCTGCGCGAACGAAAAATTGGCGACGCGGTGAATCTGGAGGCGGATTTATTGGGCAAATATGTGGAGCGGTTTCTGGCGGCGCGAACCCGTTGAGGGCAAGTCTGTTTCATTGCTTGAAAATGTAACGCTAATGCCGCATAATCGTCACCTAACTTGGACAGTCTATTTCCGTGAATATTACGAAAGATTCCGTTCGTCTGCTGGTCGGCTCCGCCGGTCAATATGCGATTCGTCTGGCCCGCTCCACTGCAGAAGTGCGGGCGGCGCAGCAGTTGCGTTTTGAAGTTTTCAATCTCGAACTAAACGAGGGCTTGGAACAATCTTACGCCACCGGCTTGGATGAAGATCCGTTCGACGCCGTGTGCGATCATTTGATTGTCGAGCAAGCTGCCACCGGCCACATCGTCGGCACATATCGTTTGCAGACCGGTGCGAGTGCGGCGAAAAATCTGGGCTACTATTGCGCGCAGGAATTTGAATTTTCCGTCTTTGAACCGTTACGGAATGAAATTGTTGAGCTCGGCCGCGCTTGTGTGCATCGCCAGCATCGCAATCTCGTCGTGCTCGGCCTGCTGTGGAAAGGGATCGCGGATTATGCGACGGAACGCGGCGCGCGTTATCTCATCGGCTGTAGTTCCCTCACCTCGCAGAACCCGGCCGAGGGCGCCTCCGCTTATTCTGAGCTGTGCCGCAAAAATTTGGTGGCCGCACCGTTTCGCACCCAGCCGCTCGCGGCCTATGAATGTCCACTCGACCACGTGACGGGGGAAAAAATTCAGATTCCCAAACTCCTCCGCGCTTATCTCACCGTCGGCGCGAAAATCTGCGGCCCGCCCGCGCTGGACCGCCATTTCCAGACCATTGATTTTCTCACGCTGCTCGACATCGAATCGCTGACACCGCAGACGCGTGAACGGTTTTTCGGCCAGTAATTTCCCCTCGCCAATTTGCTGATGACCTTGCGTGCCGCCGGAAAACTAGGTTGGTTCCTCCTGCAAGTCGCGGGCAATTGCGGTAATTATCTTTTCACCACGGCGTTCGTTCCCGCCAAAAATAAACGTCGCGCCCGCGCCGCGTGGATGCACCGGTGTGCGCGGCGACACCTGAAAATTTTCGGCTGCGTGCCAAAAATTTTCGGTGAAATTCCCGCGCGCGGCCTGCTCGTCTCGAATCATTTGAGCTACTTCGACATTTTGCTCATCGGCTCCGTGACGCCCGCCGTGTTTGTTTCCAAGGCGGATGTGCGCGGCTGGCCGCTGATTGGCTGGCTCACCAAATTGTCGGGAACGGTTTTCATCGAACGCGCACGTCGCTCGCACGTCGGCGCGGTGAACCGAGAAATTGAATCCGCGCTCGCCGATGATTTGCTCGTCGTGGTTTTTCCGGAAGGCACGAGTTCCAATGGCGAAACTGTTTTGCCGTTTCGCTCCTCGTTGCTGGAACCGGTGTTGCGCGGCGGACAGGAAATTCATGTTTCGCGTATCCGCTACGAACTCACTGACGGCGATGCGGGCAACGAAGTTTGCTATTGGGGCGACCACTCTTTTTTCCCGCACCTGCTGAATCTCCTCGGTAACAAGTCGGTGCAAGCCCAACTCCGTTTCGGGTCTTTCCAGAGCCAGACCGACGACCGCAAAGAACTCGCTGCGCAACTCCACGCCGCCGTTGCCAGCCTTAAAGTTTCTTGACGCCGTTTTACCTCTGGACTTTATCTGCGAGCGGGCGTATCTAGCTGCCAATCGCTATGCATACCATGATTGTTCCAGTCGTTCTGGTGGGAATGTTTTCTCTGATCGTCATAATTTTCCTAGCGGCTGTAGCATTTCTTATCATTCATTCCGCTCGTTCCGCGCGCCGCAATAATTTTCCCCAGAGTCAATTTCCCGGCGGCGTGGGAGCCTTTGGAATGGTTGATCCAATTGTCCCTCCGCCGGTGATGATGGATGACGGTGCGTCGGCAAATTCAATGCCCCACCCGGACGATCGGCACCCTGGCCATCACGGGCAAGATAGTCATCAAAGTCACGCGCCGGCACCAGATGCCGGGAGTTTTGGCGGCAGTCACCACGGCGGCGGTTTTGATTCCGGCGGTGGAAGTTTTAACGGCGGAGATTCCGGTGGCGGCGGCGGCCACAGTCATTAAGTAAAGTAGGCCAAGCAGGTTTACGGCGGAATTTTTCCACGCGCTACAGCGTCACCACTTCACCGGCGTGGTCATTTTTTTGCCAAAGCGGTTGTTGTAATGAATCTGCCGGTGTTGTTGGCCGTATTCGTAAACGAGTTTTGTGATCTTCACATCGTAGCAACAATACTCAGCAATTTCAGCGAGTTTGCCCTCCTTCCACCACCGGATCGCCTGCAAACCTTCCGCCGTTTTTTCCACACCGAACGTCGCCGTCGCGATGGAATCGAGCGAGAGACGGTGACCAAGCGTTTCGTTCAGGACTACGAGCATATCGAGCGTGGGAAGTTGCGTGAGATCAAACGACGTGTAACCGTGCAACACTTCGTAGTCGAAGCGCAAATGATTGAAGCCGACGATGAGATCGGCGCGCTGCAAATCCTTGATGAGGTCGTCCACTTGTTTCTCCCCATAAATTTTATATTCGCCCGTGACACTGCTGCACGTCACGCCGATGCTCATGCCCATCTTGGAAATGTTGCCCCAGCCGCCGACTTCATCGGCGGACTTTTGCGTTTCCAGATCGAAATAGAGAATGTTTTTGGACATGACATGAATTTACGATTTCTGATTTCTGATTGACGAGCTTTTTCCAATCACTTTGGGCTTGGTCATATTCGGTTTTGGATTTAATAATTCCTCATGGCTCTAACCCCTTCCACCATGTTACCGCTCGGCACATTGGCGCCGGATTTTAAATTACCGGATACGACCGGAAAAATTGTCTCGCTGACTGACTTCCGGGACGCGAAAGCATTGGTCGTCATCTTTATGTGCAACCATTGTCCGTATGTCGTGCATATCCGCGACGGTCTGGCGCAGTTCGCGCGGGATTACGCGCCCAAAAATGTCGGCCTGGTGGGGATCAACTCGAATGACGCGCAGAAATATCCCGCGGACAGTCCGGCAAAGATGAAAGATGAAGTGAAATCCGCCGGCTACATTTTTCCCTATCTCTACGACGAAACGCAAGCCGTGGCCAAAGCTTATCGCGCCGCCTGCACGCCAGATATTTTTCTATTCGATAAAAATCAGAAGCTAATCTATCGCGGCCAGTTCGATGGTAGTCGTCCGGGCAACAACATCGAGGTGACGGGAAAAGATTTGCGCGCCGCGCTCGCTGCCGTGCTCAACGGCCAGCCTGTTCCTGAAAAACAAATTGCGAGTATCGGCTGCAATATCAAGTGGAAACCCGGCCACGAGCCGGATTATTTTTGATCAGGCGCGGGGCAGCTTTTCTTCCACCATTTCGCAAAGCGCGTGATACAACACTTTTTGGCCTTCTTGAATCCGCGCCGTCACCGTGCCGGGCACAATCAAATCCACCGTGGCAATACCTTTGGTGTAGCCGCCATCGCGACCGAGAAACGCGATGCTCTCCACGCCTTTGCGCTTCGCTTCTTCCAGCGCCCGCACGACATTCTTGGATTTGCCGCTGGTGGTGATGACGATGAGCACATCACCTTTTTCCGCGAGGCCCCAGATCTGACGCGCAAAAATTTCATCCGCATGATAGTCGTTGCAGACAGCGGTCATAAACTCGCCGTTCGCAGTCAGTGAAATCGCCGGATAGGGCCGACGTTCCTCGCGGAAGCGGCAGAGAAATTCCGTGGTCAAATGCGTGGCGTCGGAAGCGCTCCCGCCATTGCCGCAAGCCAGCAACTTGTGCCCCGACGTGAGGCTGCGCGTGAGAATCTCGGCGGCGCGCTTCAGCGGCTCCTCCAACGCGGACAGGTTGCGGAGCGTAGAAATGGAATCTTCGATGGCGCGTTGCAAATGACTCATACAATCAATAAACCATAATCGGCAGAATGAGGAAATGCTGAAATGCGGAAACAGTCGCGCTTGAGTTTTTTAGCCGGTGTCATAATTTGATTGCCATGCCAATCTACGAATTTCATTGCGATCAATGCGCGCGCGACAGCGAAATCCTAGTCCGTTCCGCCGACTGGCAAGGGACGAAATGTCCCCACTGTGGTTCGAGCAAGCTGGCTAAGAAATTTTCCACCTTCGCCTCAGCGGGGGTTGGAGTAAAAACGCCGACCAAAAAATTCGGCAACCGCGGGCATCGCTGTGGCGGCGGCGGGTGCGGCGGCCATTGAATTTACCTTGGACACAATTCTTGGGCGGAAATCTGCGTGAGGTCGGCCACCGTCCAGTCAGCGTCGCAAGGTTTCAAGTCTTCCAACTTCGAGCCACCCGTCGCCACCGCGAGCGTTTTCGCGCCGATGAATTTTCCGCAACGCACGTCGAACGGCGTGTCGCCAAGAACGATGATTTCCTGCGGCTGCAAATCTTTTCCCAATACCCGGCGTCCGCGCTCCAAGGCCGCCACGGCAATGTGGTTGCGGTCTTCGTGATCATCGGCAAAGCCACCGAACGCAAAAAAATCCCAAAGGCCGAACGCGCGTAATTTGATTTCCGCGCCGAGCTGAATATTGCCGGTGAGCAGGCCAAGCACCGGCGGCTCCGGCAGGGCTTGCAGGCTGCGGATGAGTTCAAATACACCGGGACACGCATGGCCGGTGCTTTGTGCGAGGATGTGGTCGAGCCAAAAAACGTAGCGGGCAAAAAACTGGCGGAAGTGCACGGGCGATTCATCGAGGCCGTGGATTTTGAAAAATTCGCGCACGAGGCTGACATCGGTGCGGCCGGCGAACTTCATTTTCTCCGCGCCGTGATGCAGGTCAAATTCCGTGGCAAATGTTTTGGCGAACGCGCGCGTGCCGGCGTGCCCGGTGTGAACGAGCGTGCCGTCAATGTCGAAGAGAACGAGCCGAATCATGCGCGCGAAAAATAGCAGAGCGCAAGACTTGTGCGAGTTTTTTAAGCCCGCTGCCGGGCTGCCGCCGCCCGGGCGAAATCATTTGACCGTGAGCAGATAAAAACGGCGGGCGGCGGCGGAACTCACCACGTTCGTGGCGGTGAAAATAAAATTGCCGCCCGTCGCAATGTTAGTTGCCACGCTGGTCCAATTCGTCAACCCCGTGGTGAGATCGGTGCTCATCAGGACGTTATAAACCGCGTTCGTCACACCGTTCGTGACGGCGAGCGTGAGGTTATTTCCGCTGAAACTGAAATTGCTGATGCGCGGAGCGGGCAGGGGAATCGTGAAGTCCGCCACCACCGGTAGATGGTCGCTGGCATTGGTGAGATCCAGGAACAACTGTGCGGCGGCGATGAAGACCGGGCCGTTCGTCGCAAGCTTGTTGCTCAACGCCGTGTTGCCCGCGGCGGTGACATTGCCGAGGTAGGCGATGCTGCCGTTATTTCCAAAGACATGATACGTTCCGGAAATAAATTTCAATCCGCCCGCCGTTCCAAAATAAACATTCGTCGTCATCATTTGATAATCGTCGCGATAATGAATGGCTGTCGGCGAAAAAGTTTTTACGTCCAGCACGGAGTTGCTATCCCAGACCAAATTCGTGTTGCCGGTCGGATTCACTGGATCAAGCGCCGGATTCGATCCGGCGGTGGTAAGCGTGACATACATTGCTTCGGCGGCGACGCCGGTGTTGAAATCGCCGACGTAAAGAATCCGCGCCGTGGCCGACAGCGTGGCCGCATTATTGCGAATGATCTGGGCCTCGCCGTTGCGGTAACCCTCATTTGTCGTGCCCGTGCCGGATTTGAAATGGCTCACGTAAATGTAAAATGTGTTGGCCCCATTCGTCGCCACGCCAGCGGGCGCGAATTGATAGCGCATGACCTCACGGTATTCGCCGCTGGTGGAGCCGAGTTGGCTGGTGCCGCCCGGCGGATCGACCGGCACGGAAGCGAGCAGTTGCACCGTGCGCGTGTTGAAGACGATGGCGTTGGGACCGTTGCCGCTGGCGGCGAAATTGCCGCTCTCGGTTGCCTGATAAGTGCTATTGGTGAACAGGCGCGGCCCGCCGTAAAACGCATTTAAAGCGTTGGCAATGGGCGAAACCGTCGCCGGATTGCTGGTCGTTTCCTGCAAAGCGAGGATGTCAATTGGTTGTGCGTTGCCGTTCAACAATTCTTCGCCGATACCTTCCAACACGCCGCCCGCCGCGTAATTATTGGGGTCGCCCGGCGGCGCGATCAACCCTGGCTGCGGCGCGGTGATGCCGTTGATATCCGCCCCGAGATTGTAAGTAACCATTCGCAAAATGCGTGTCTGAGCGGTCGCGGTCAGGGTAAAAATGCCCAGTGCGAAAAAAACCGGGAGCAGCGTGGCGCAGGGCTTGATTTTGAAGAGAATCACAATGTTCAGTTTTTGATCAACGCTGTTTATTATAGCTTACCTGCGAGTATTTTTCAGCGGCCAAATGTTCTGCCCGTTGTTGTAAAACTAAGTCTGGCAACATTTTTGATGCGGCCCCACCAAATTTTTTTTTCGCGATGCCGCGCATGGCATTTTCAAAAGTTATTCGTTGCGGCGCAACCGTTGGCGGTTGCACTGAGCCTTGGATAAGCAAGCCGAACTTATTCCGTCGCTGCGCTGCGCCGGCAATTTTTTTGCCCTGCCACAGCAGGTCGAATTTTTCGTGGCCGACGAAGCATTGTCCCGGCAATGATTTCTTGCAGCACGGCGCAAGTTCCGTTTCGATTTTCAATTCCGCAAAGGCCAGTTGTAGCCATTCATGGATGCGTCGGTAACTTGCCTCCGCCTTGAGCGCGTGCCACTCGTGTCCGACGGGGAAAGTGGCGCTATAAGTCCAGTCCGCATCATGCGGCACGATACCGCCGCCGGTGGGACGCCGGATGAGGGGACGCAACTGTGTCAGTTGCTCCACTTCGATAAACTTTTGGAAATAGCCGAACGTGGCTGCCGGCTGCGTCCAACTGTAGAAACGGAGCACCGGCACTTGCAGGCGCGGCATAGCTTCAAGCAAGGTTTCGTCCAACGCCATGTTGAGCGCGGCGGGGCAGGGGCCGGAGTTGAGTAACCACCAATTCATTCGGCACAGATTCGCACAGATGAAACACAGATGGAAAAATTATCTTCGTGCCCACGGAATTTTGCCGGCGGCTTTAGCGGGGTTCCATCTGTGAAAATCTGCGGCTAAATTTTCTTGATGCCGATTTGCGGGCAGAGATTTTTTATTTCGCAATGGGCACAGTCCGGCGAGCGCGCGGGGCAGCGCCGCCGCCCGTGCCAGATCAGCCAGTGACTAAATAGCGTCCACTCGTTTTGCGGCACGAGCTTGATTAACTCCTGTTCCAGCTTTACCGCATCCGTGCCTTTGGCGATGCCTAAGCGGTTGCCGAGCCGCGTCACATGTGTGTCCACCACGACACCGACGTTGATGTTAAAAGCATTTCCCAGCACGACATTCGCCGTCTTGCGCCCGACACCGGCAAGCGCGTGTAGTTCGTCCATCGAGCGCGGCACTTCGCCCCCGAATTTTTCTACGAGCGCGGCGCAACAGGCCTTGATATTTTTTGCTTTGTTGCGGAAAAACCCCGTGGTTTTTACCGCTTCCTCAAGGTCGGCCAGCGGCGCAGCGGCAAACTCCTTGGCGCTGCGATACTTTTTGAACAATTCCGCTGTGACGATGTTCACGCGCTTATCCGTGCATTGCGCGGAGAGAATGGTGGCGACGAGCAGTTGGAGCGGGTTCGAAAAATTTAATTCGCAATGGGCCTCGGGATAAACCCGCTTGAGCGCCGCAATAATTTTTTGCGTGCGTTCAATTTTGGCGGCAAGGGTTTCGCGTGGCATCGAAATGATTTTCTCAAATTTCAGAAAATAAAAAAGCCCGGACGCGTGAACGTCCGGGCTTGAATCAAAAACTAATTATTTCGGCAGAGCGATACCGTTGGCACCAGCGGCGTCTTTGACGGCATCCGTCGCGCCGCCCATGAGTTTCATGGCTTGAGCTTTGACTTCGTCCACCATTTTCTGCTGTTCAGGAGAGAGCGTGACGCCGTCCAGCTTTTTCAACGCGTCCAACGCGCCTTGGTAATTCTTTTCGTCGATCGCCTTCTTGGCGGCGGCAACGGCTTCGCCGGCCGGGCCCATGGCGGAGGAAACGGCGTTGGTCATGGCGCCGGACACAGCGTCTTTCGCAGCGTCCATGCCTTTGCCAGCGGCGTCTTTGGTCGCGTCAACGGCTTTGCCGGCTGCGTCCGTTGCTTTTTCCATGGAATCTTTCGCCTTGTCGCAGGCGCTGAGTGAAATGGCGATGAGGCAAGCCGCCACGCCGCTAATAATGGAGTTGGTTTTCATGATATGGTTCAAACTACGGTTGGTTGTTCTTGTTGGTGTGCCGGCTCAAGCCGGCCCGGGAGACTTTCCCCTGAGCTGACTCTAATGAAATGGCTGATTGTGAGCAAGCGGCAAAGGTAAGGCTCGAATAACGTCAGGAAAATCAAACCAGTTCTGATTCCTCAATTTTTCCCTTCGGCTGGCTGCACGGTTTACCGTCAGCGGTTTCGGGATACTCAAAAACTTTTCCTTCGAAGTTGCGGATCAACACGCGGCCCGCGTTCCGGCACAAAACATATTCGGGGTTGATGGGAACTTTGCCACCGCCACCGGGCGCATCAATCACATACGTCGGCACCGCATAACCCGTGGTGTGACCGCGCAATTTTTCCATGATCTCCAAACCCTTCGCCACGCTGGCGCGCAGGTGCGCGGAACCGGCGATGAGGTCACATTGGTAAATGTAATACGGCTTCACGCGGCACATCAAAAGTTTTTGCACGAGCGCTTTCATCACGTCCACGCTGTCGTTGATGTGCTTGAGCAACACGCTTTGGTTGCCGAGCGGAATGCCGGCATCGGCAAGCCGGCCAAGCGCGTCACGCACTTCCGTTGTGAGTTCGCGCGGATGATTTGTATGCACGCTGATGAACAACGGATGAAACTGTTTGAGCATCGCGCAGAGTTCCGGCGTGATGCGTTGCGGCAGAAAAATCGGGATGCGCGTGCCGATGCGCAAGAATTCCACATGCGGAATGGCACGCAGGCGGCTCAATAAATTTTCCAACTTCTCATCGCTCAACAACAGCGGATCGCCACCACTCAAGAGCACGTCGCGGATTTCCGGATGCGCGGCGATGTAGGCGATTTGCTTATCATATTCGGGATGAAAGTCATAGCCGCTGGCATTGCTCACTAGCCGCGAACGCGTGCAGTAACGGCAATAACTCGCGCAGCGATCCGTCACCAAAAACAAAACACGGTCGGGATAACGATGCACCAATCCTGGCACCGGCGAATGGGAATCTTCGCCGCACGGGTCGCTCATCTCCCACGTGGCCGTGTGCGTCTCTTCAATGCGCGGAACGACCTGACGCCGGATCGGACAGTTTTCACTCGCCGGATCAATCAGGTTGAAAAAATACGGGGTGATTCCCAGCGCGAGTTTTTGATTTGCGAGTTGCGCCCCCGCCAGTTCTTCCGGCGTCAAGGTTGGCAGAAATCTCTGCAACTGCTCCACCGTGGAGATCCGGTTCTTCATCTGCCAGCGCCAATCGTTCCAGTCTGTTTCCGGAACATTGTGCCAGTAACCACGTCCGGCCGTGGTGAATTGTTTTAGTGCGGACAACGAATTGCCCGCCGGCGGTTCCCCCGGTTCCTTGGATAAATTTTCAGCCTGCATTTTTATGAGCGCAACATAATTGCGTTTCGTTCCCTGTCAAGTTGACCGCTGATTACGGCTTTGCGCGGATGAGATTGAGGCGAATGTTTTCAACGCGCAATTTTATTTCCAACTCCCGGCGGCGAGTATCCAGTCCATCAAGTCTTCTGATGGTTTCCGCCTTGCTAGCCTTGTGATACTTAGCCGCCGCGCCGGCTAGGTTGCCGGGTGGCAGGCTCTTGTTTTCACCTAAAAAATCGGCCAGCGCACTGCGGTAGCCTTCGGCCAGCGCCGCGAATTCCGGTGCGAAGCGAAACTTCGCAAGCTCGAAATCACGAAGTTTTACTGGCAAAACTGTCGCCTGCTGCGCCGCGTCAAAACTGCGGACGGCCGTCTGCAACGAAATTTCCATGTGCTGCGGCAAAGCGTTGGAACTGGTGCGAATATCCACCGGCACGGCGAGCAACTCGTTCAGCCGTTGATAGCTGACGGCGGGCGTCCAGACCGGCCCGGGATCGCGGGCGACATAGCTGACGACGCGAAGCGACCACCATTTTTCCACGTCCAGCGGGCGGGCAAAATTTTCTGAAAAACTCCTCAAAAACGCCGTCTGCCAATTTTCGCAATCCGACAGTTGCGCCAGCATCCGGCGCAGTTTCGCCGGCCCATCTTTTAATCCCAGCAGCGAATGCACAAATAGCTGCGCGGTGGCGCGGTAGGCTCCGTTGTCGGCACCGGATAACTGTTCCGGCGATGGCCAGCTTAATTGCTCAAACGTCAAAGCATCGGTATTATGCAGCGTTTTGCAGGCTTCGGTGAGGACATCGCGCGCGCGTTCAGTCCGGTCAATGCGCGACTCGGAAACACCGTTTGGGGTTTTGCCCGGGGCCGCCAAAATCATCTTTTCACCTTCATCCGCAAGAATTTCCTGCGCGAGTCCATCCGCGAGCCAGGAAGGGATTTCCGCCGGTTTTTCCGGCGTGACCAGATGACGATTCGCATTTTCCAAAAGCAGCGCGGCGGTGAGGGCGCGAATCAAACGCGGGCGGATGGTCACATCCGGCAGTTCGACGCGGCAATTCCAGCGCTGTAAAAAAGGCTCGGCCACAATCACCGGTTCCTCCGCGAGAGAACTGGCCGGATGCAACGCAAGATGGATTTTTCCAGACCACGGTTCGCCGGGATTTTGATGCAGCGTGCGCGCTATAGAATTTTTTACCCGCTCCGCCGAGACCGCGAGAAACGTTGGTTCCAGTCGAATAAAATCGGGATTGGCCGCAACGGCGGGATGATGCAGCAGCGGTGAAAAATCAGTAGCCGCCGTGACAAGAAATTGGCCCGAAACACTTTTCACCGAGGTCTCGGGTGAGAGTGTAAAAGATCCGGCCACCGCATTGGTGGCCACAACCAATAAAACCGGGAAAAGCGCGCAAAACTGGCGCGAGAAATTCATTTTGAGTCAGCCTTCGCAGCGGGTTTAGCCTCGGCTTTAACCTCGGCTTTCGCTGGCTTGGAATGGGTCGGCTCGTTTTTAGCCGCCGCCTTGTATTTGTCGCTGCGGTAATCGGTGATATAAAACCCATCGCCTTTAAACAGCAGGCCGGCCCCGGCCCCAATTTTTTTGGTCACCGCACCGCGTCCCCACTTCTTTTTTGGGCAAAGCTCTGCGGGACAAATTTTGAGCGGTGCGGCGGACATGGAGCGGACGAGTTCAAACTCATGACCGCATTTTTCGCAGGCGTATTCGTAGGTGGGCATGGCGGTTCTTCGGCAAGTTACTTCCGCCGATCGGATTACTTGCTCTTTGGATTGTTGCTCAAAGGCGGAATCACCTTTACGGAGCCGTCATTCCCGACCTCGACGTTGAGATTATAGTCCGGGGCAGAATTAACTTTGGGCGCAACGGTGTTCGTGCCGGTGCCGGTCCTGGTGGAGGGGCTGGCCACTGACTGGGCGGCGCTTTGCATCATCAAAAGTTCGGCACCTTTTTTGCCAACCGTCGGATCTTTCATGGTCGCAATCCGATCGCTGATTATCTTCTCATCGCGCAATTTCCTGATCTGCGCGCGAACCTCAACCAGATTGTTGAACTTGCCTTCCAACTCAGTGCGGAGCGCGATTTGCTTCTGCAATTCTTTTTCTAAGTAAACGCGGTTTTTGGTTTCCTTGGACAGTCGGCGTTCCGTATCAGCGATCGTGGAATTCAGCTGCGCAATGGTATTGGTCAGTTCCTGCGCGTTTTGTTCGAGCGTTTTATTATGCCACTCTAAGTCGGTCATCTTGACGTGCAGATTCGTGATCTGGTTCTGTGCGATCGCGAGCAGCGCGCTGGTATTTTCCAGTGTGACTTCAATGTTGATCAGGTTGTTGGACAGTTGATCGATTTTTTCCTGGGCTACGGTGAGTTGCGAACGGGTCAAAGATAAATCATTGGTCAGATCGAGGTTCACTTGGCGCAGCTCGCTAATCTGTTCCGTGGCCACCACCACTTGATTGGAATAGCTGACAATGGAGCTGACATCTTTCGTGTGCAGATCCTCGCTTTGTTGCTTGGTGGCAAACAAGGCAATAGCCAAACCTAATAGACCCAAAACCAATATAATGATGGCAACTTTTGTTTTCATACCTAAGCAATCTTGCTACACCGCCGGATGGTTTGGCAAGCGTCTTGCGGCGGAAGCCTTATTTAGTCGCCGGCACGCTCGGCATTTGCATCGTGGCTGCGGCCTTAGCTTTTTCCTCAAGCACCTTCAGGCGTTCGTCCACGATTTGCACATCGTATTCGCTACGAAGTTTCAGGATATAATCTGGGGCGGCTTCTTTGAGCTTGGCACCCACGAGTGCCTCTTTGATATCAGCGGCGCATTCGGCGTAGGGCACTTTCCGCGCCGCAGTCTTACCCAGTGATTTGATGATGTAGAAGCCGTAAGGCACCGTGATCACCTCGCTGACCTTGTCGGCGGATAACGCAAACGCAGCCGCTTCAAATTCCGGGGATGTGTTCTGTCCACCGCGATAAAGTTCGGGTATTTCACCGCCGTTATTTTTGGTGCCCGGGTCTTCGGAATACTGCGTCGCCAGCTTCTCAAAATCTTCACCCCCAACGGCGCGCTTCTGCAAATCCTCCGCCTGCTTGCGTTTTGCGGCAATGGTGTTGGTCGGCAGCGGTGAAGGTGGGCGGGTGCTCGGATCCACCGTCAGCAATAAAATATCGCGCAGGTGGACTTTTTCAGGCTCTTCAAACTTAGCGGGATTGGCCGTATAAAAATCTTTCGCGGCGTCATCTGTAATAGTGATTTTCAACTCGCGTTTGAGCGCCGCCATCGCCGTTGCTTCCTGAGTCGCCTTCGCGCGCAGTTCCGCTTCGGTAGTGTTCGCCGCTTTCAATTGCCGGGCGAAGGCTTCGGGCGTGGGGAAATTCTTCATCACCTTGGCGAATTGCGTATCGGAAACCGCTTTGCCCGCCGCGCGATCTTCATCATTCGCTTTTTGCAGCAACAGTTGGATGGTCACGAGTTGGTTGACGATGGCCACTTCAAACTCCGGCGGCAGCGTCTGACCCTCGGCGGCGGCGCGCGTCTTCATGCCCGCCATCAGTTCATCCACCTCGCTGCGTTTGATTTCAAACGCCTTCGATTTGACGACCACAGAATCGCCAAACAGGGCTTTCATCGCCTCGGTTGTGGAATTCGTCGCGACCGGCGCGGGCGCGGTGGCGGCGGCGGCGGAAATCGCGCTGGCAACCAGCGCGGAGGAAAGGAACAAGTTTAATTTCATTTTGGTCATTGGGACTTGGACGTTCAAATTTAGTTTTAGTTCAAAACGGATTTATAACTTTACTACTTTTACATTGCTGATGTCATGGTCTTTCTTCAATTCCTCCAGCATTGCCAACGGCGGCACGCTGTCCAGACTCAACACCGTCAGGGCCAATCCGCCGCAAGTATCGCGACTCAAACTCATGCTCGCGATGTTCACGCCGTGTTTCGCCAACAACGTGCCCAGCAAACCGACGATGCCCGGCTTATCGGCATTATTCAACATCAGCAACGTGCCCGTCACCGGAATTTCCACCGACTGGCTGAACAGCCGCACGATGCGCGGATTGTTCGGCGAACCGAAGAACGTGCCGCCCGCCGAAACCAATTTCTTACCGCCGCTGAAAGCCTGCACATGCACCCACTCGTTGAACGTCACCGGCTCGTCCGATTTTTTTTCCTCGACGGTGATGCCGATGCTCTGCGCGACACTGCGAACATTGACGTTGTTGACATCCTTCAAATTGCTGGTCGATAAAAAGCCGCGAATGATCGCGCGCGACACCGGGTCAATGTTCGGCAACAACCGCGCATTGCCGCCGTAAGTAATATGTAATTTGTCCGCGCTCGCGGGCGTGAGTTGCGCCAGCAATTTGCCCAGCGCCTCGCCCAGCGGCAGATACGGCTTTACCTGTTCGTAAGTCTTCGCGTCGAGATACGGCAGGTTCACCGCGTTACGGACTTCACCCGTGAGTAAATAGCCCGCGATGACTTCTGCCACTTCGATGCCGCATTTTTCCTGGGCCTCCTCCGTGCTCGCGCCCAAGTGCGGCGTGAGAATCAAATTCGCCTGCTTTCGATACGGATGCTCGGCGGGCAACGGTTCCACGGCGAAAACATCCAGTGCTGCGCCCGCAACTTTGTTAGATTCCAGCGCCGCGATCAAATCCGCTTCGCAGATGATTTCGCCGCGCGCACAGTTCACGATCTTCACGCCGGGCTTCATCTTGGAAAACGCGGCGGCATTCAACATTTCCTTCGTCTCCTTCGTCACCGGCATGTGCACCGTGATGAAATCTGCTTCGCGATAAACATTATCTACTTCCGGCGCAAACTCCGCGCCGATGGCCTTCGCGCGATCTTCCGTGAGATACGGATCGTAGGCTACGACTCGCATTCCGAATGCGATCGCGCGCTTCGCTACTTCCGTGCCGATGCGGCCCATGCCCAAAACGCCGAGCGTTTTTCCGGCAAGTTCCACACCCTGAAATAATTTGCGATCCCATTTTCCGGCAATCATCGTCGCGTGCGCTTGTGGCACTTTACGCGCGAGCGAGAGCAACATCGTGAACGTCAACTCCGCCGTCGTGATGGTATTGCCGCCCGGCGTGTTCATCACCACCACGCCGTTTTGCGTCGAGGCTTCAATATCCACGTTGTCCACACCCACCCCGGCGCGACCGACCACGCGCAACTGTTTCGCCGCCGCGATGATGGCCTTCGTGACTTTCGTTTCGGAACGCACGACCAGCGCCGTCGCATCCGCGACGAGTGGGATGAGTTCCGCCTCGGATAAACGTTTGGGCAGGACGACGACTTGAAATTCCGGACGTTGTTGCAGCAGGGCGATACCTTTAGGTGAAATGGGGTCGCAAATAATGATTTTCATATTTAAAACAAAATGTCAAAACGGATGGGTAGTTTAGATTTTTGCAGGGCAATGGTCAAACAGCGAATCCCGATTTTTCCCTTTGTAAAATTCACTGTTCGCCGCCGGAGTTTGGTTTATCCTCAGTAGCAAGATGAACAA
The DNA here is from genome assembly GCA_025362675.1 of Limisphaerales bacterium. Lineage (GTDB taxonomy): Bacteria > Verrucomicrobiota > Verrucomicrobiia > Limisphaerales > UBA11358 > UBA11358. The sequence goes on from JANYFN010000237.1 coordinate 42,564, forward strand.
GTTGCTACTGATAGATGATGAGGAGGACGTTCGGTATTCGCTGGAACGGACACTCGCCTCGGAGGAAATCGAACTCGCGACCGCCGCCAGCGGCGAAGAGGGTTTGAAAGTCATTCCCAAGTTTAAGCCCGATCTCGTGCTGATGGACGTGCGCATGACCGGCATGACCGGCCTCGAAACGCTCCGCAAAATCCGCGCCACCGATCCCAAGCTGCTCGTCATTTTGATGACCGCCTATGGCACCACGCAGACCGCCATCGAGGCGATGAAGCTCGGCGCTTACGATTATTTGCTCAAGCCGTTTGACATCGTCAAGCTCAAGGAAGTCATCAGCAACGCCCTCAAAGCGGCGCGCGACATGAAGCAAGTCGTTTCCTACGAACCGCTCTTGCAGTCGGAAGATTACGAGCTCGGCGTCATCGGTCGCAGCGCGCCCATGCAACAGGTTTTTAAACTCGTTGGACAGGTTTCTGCGACGGACGCCACCGCGCTCATCACCGGCGAAAGCGGCACCGGCAAGGAACTGGTCGCGCGCGCGATCTATCACCACAGCAATCGTAATGAGCAGCCGTTCATCGCCATCAATTGCGCGGCGATCCCGGAACAGCTTCTGGAAAGTGAACTGTTCGGCCACGAACGCGGCGCCTTCACGGGCGCAACGGTGCAGCGCATCGGCAAGTTCGAGCAATGCAACAATGGCACCATTTTTCTCGATGAAATCGGCGACATGACGCCGGCGACGCAGACAAAAATTTTGCGCGTGCTGCAAAATGGAACGATTGAACGCGTCGGCGGCAACGCGTCCATGAAGGTCAACGTGCGCGTCATCGCCGCGACCAACAAGCCGCTGGAAGCTGCCGTCGCCGCGAAACAATTTCGCGAAGATTTATTTTATCGCTTGAACGTCGTGCGCATTCATCTGCCGCCGTTGCGCGAACGGCGCGATGATATTCCGTTGCTCGTGAATTATTTTCTCGAAAAGATCGCGCGCGAACATAGTAACAAACCCAAGTCCATCGCGAGTGCGGCGAGCAAGTTACTCGAAAAATATCACTGGCCCGGCAATGTCCGCGAACTGGAAAACGCCATGCGCCGCGCGCATGTCATGGCCAAGAGCAGTGCGATTTTGCCCGGCGATCTGCCCCCGGAAGTGTCCGGAGGAACCGGGGGCGCGTCTCTGCCCTCCAGCGCGCCCGTCGAGGCGGGCGCGACCGATGCCGCCGCGCTTGCCCGGCAATTGTTTCAATGGGCCAAGCGTGATCCGAAATTAAAAATCATTCCCGCCGTTGAGCGCGAACTTGTCATTCAGGCGCTGAAGGAAACCAACGATAATCAAGTGCATGCCGCGAAAATGCTGGGCATCACGCGCGCCACGCTCCGCAAGCGCATCGAGAAATTCGGCATCCAGCGCGAGCTGAGTGTGAAGTGACCCCGCCCTGAGCGCACGTTTGTGGCGGGAAGGGCGGAGTTGCCGCTCCGCCTCATGTGTCTGGCTGCGCTCCCCGCCAGCGTCGCCACCCCAACGCACCAATTGTTAATTTCGAAAAGGTCCCGCCCGCTGAATAAAAAAATCTTCGTGTTCATCGGCCGGTTTAGTGGTTAAATTTCCCTGCCCATGAACGAGTGGAACATTCAATCCCGCGCTCACGTCTGCGCAGCGTGCACGCAGCCATTTGCCGACCAACAGCCGTATCGCACGATTTTGTCCGACGAGGGAAAAGAACTGCGCCGCTCGGACATCTGCGAGCCGTGCGCGCAAAAAGACGGCGATGCCCGCAGCCGCAATGGTTATATTTCACATTGGAACGGCACTTACGAAGCGCCGCCCGCGCATCCGGTCGAGGCGATCCAAAAGGAAACCGCCGAAACGGTTTTGCGCAAACTCATTACGCAAAACGATCCGCGTTACGCGCCCGCCGCTTACATTCTCGCCGTGATGCTGGAGCGCAAACGCCTGTTGAAAGTGAAGGAACAATTTCAGCGCGACGGCCAGCGGATTTTTATTTACGAGCAGCCCAAGACCGGCGACATCTTCACGATTGCCGATCCGAATCTGCGCCTCGATCAGCTCGAACAAGTCCAGCGCGACGTGGCGATGCTGCTGGAACCGGCGGCGAAT
>JANYFN010000305.1 GCA_025362675.1 Limisphaerales bacterium
CGTCACACCAGATCCGCCCGCGATGCAGACGAGATGTTTATTCGGTTCGAGAACAGGAAGAAATTTTCCGACGGGCGGGATCACAAAAATCTTATCGCCGGCCTTCGCCCAATCCACCATGCGCGTGCCCATCTTGCCATCGCGCTTGATGGTGACTTCGTAAAAGCCGCGATCTAGCGCGCAAGACGAAAGCGAATAGGCGCGTTTGTAACTGGGCGTATCTGGCCAATAGAGAGTGATGAATTGACCGGTCTTGAAGTCGGGATTGTGACCATCGGGCCACTTAAGTTTGAGCGTCTTGGTGTCGGGGAGTTCCATCGTCGCGGTTTCGACGATCATTTCAAGAATTTCTTTGGCCATAATAAGTGAGTTGAGATTAATTAAATCAATTGACGGCGGCAAGCAACGAAGCAAAGACCTTGCCGCTGCGCCGAATTCAGTTCGCGGGAAATTCTAGGCGGTTCGAGATACAAGACTTCCCTTTGTTTGTGCATCTATCAACCGTTCTTGGCGAGGCGCGCCATGACCTCTTGCGCTAGCAACTGATACGCCGCCGCACCGCTGCTGTATTTGTCGTAGTAAATAATCGGCTGCCCGTGGCTCGGCGCTTCGGCCAAACGCGTGGTGCGCGGAATCAACGTTTCAAAAACTTTTTCGCCCAGCAAGCGGCGAACTTCTTCGACGACTTCATTGGAAAGTTTCGTCCGCCCGTCAAACATCGTCATCGCGACGCCAAAAATTTCCAGACGCGGATTTACGCCCGCGCTCCGGAGCTGATCCAACACGCGGTTCATCATAGAAATACCTTCGAGCGCGTAATACTCACATTGCAGGGGCACGAGAATTCCGTCGCACGCAGCAAAGGCGTTCAGTGATAAAATTCCCAGCGACGGCGGACAATCCAGTAACACGAGATCGAAACGGCCACTGTCGCGCACCGGCTGGAGCGCGAGCGCGACACGTTGCAAATGATTTTCCAGCCGGGCAAGTTCAAGATCGGCCGCGCATAAATCCACTTCGCTCGGAATCGCGGAAAGCCGTTCGTAAGCGGTCGGTTTTATTTTTTCGAGCAAGCTGCCTTCGCCTAACAAAACTTGATAAGCGCTGGCACCGTCGATTTTTTCGATCCCCACGCCACTGGTCGCGTTCGCTTGCGGATCAAGATCAAAGAGCAACACCCGCAGGCCATCGGCAGCCAGACAGGCGGCAAGATTCACGGCGGTGGTCGTTTTACCGACTCCGCCTTTTTGATTGGCAACAGCAATGACTTTGGTTGGCACTGACGAATTAAATGAAAAGCGCGGTGACGTTTCAAGCGTTCACCGCGCAAAAGTTTTTCTAAAAATGAATTTTAATCAATGGGCGAAGCTGGCGGGCTGTAGCAATGGGTTCTGCTGGCCGAACAGATTTGCCACCGGCTGCAAGCTGACCGGATTGGTGGAGACTTGAATTCCGCCGCCGCCATCCGCCAAAATCTGCGTATCGAGCGAGGCCATAGCCATGCCCTGCGGCATTGGATTCTGCATATTGGCCGACAAGCTCAGAGTAGCGTTTTCCGCCTTTTCCGTGAGCACCACGCTCAACACCAGTAAGAGACACAGCCCGGTAGCAAAGCCAGCTATAACAGAAGGTTTCGCCTCAAACATGGCAATAAATCTGGCCAGCCAAGGGGCGTGGGATTGGAGGCGGTCGTAAGCGGGCCCGGAATGATCCGCCTCGGCGGCTTTAATTCGCGCCACCACTTTATCCGAAAAATTATTAAAATAACCCGGCGGCGGAATTTCATGCCGCTTGAGCTGGAGCAACTTTTTTAATTCGTCGAAATTTTGTTCGTTTTCTTTCATTATGACTTGAGGTATTCGGCCAGATAACCCTGCAACTGCTGGCGCGCGTAAAACAATCTTGATCGCACGGTGCCGACGTTGCATTCCATGATCTCGGCAATCTCTTCGTGCGACTGGCCTTGCACATCATGCAAAACCACAACTAGTCTGTGTGGTTCTGACAATTTGACCAGGGCTTCGTTCAATTTTTTTTGCAGTTCATTCAACCCCACTTCGCGGTTGGGGGTTTTGTGGGAAACCAGCGCCATCATGTCGGGATCATGCTCGGCGTTGAAGTCAATATCGTTCAGGCTCAAGTGGTATTTGTTCTTGCGCTGCTTGAGGAAATTGATGGTTTTGTTGACCGCTATCCGATAAAGCCAGGTGTAGAAAGTAGAACCACCTTTAAACGATTTCAGCGCGGAATATGCTTTTATAAAAGCCTCTTGCGCCAGGTCGTTAGCGTCCTCATGATTTGCAGTCATGTGGTAGATGGTGGAATAAATCCGCTGCTGGTAACGCCGAACCAGTTCATCGTAAGCGGGCAAATCGCCACGCCGAGCATGCTTTACCAAGTCGGCTTCTAACATTCCAGAAGGCGCGTTCGGGTCTGGGACGATTGCGGGTTCTGACATAGAAATCATGTCTATTCAACCGCCAAGGCGCTGGTTTGTTGCGCAATATAATCCGTCAAAGCCAGCAAGCCCATCCGTCCGGGGGACGCCGGTAACGAGCTTAAAGCTTGCCGCGCTTTTTCTAAATAATTCTCAATCACTTGCATTGATGGCTGAAATGTGGCGTATTTGCCCAGCAAAGCGTTCACCGCTGGCAGATTCTCCGGCTGCCAATTTTGAATCATATTTTCGAGATTGGCGCGTTCTTCCGGGTTCGCTTTTTCCCAGGCAAGCAAAAGTGGCCAAGTTAATTTTCCTTTCGCCAAATCGGTGCCCAACGATTTTCCAGCATCGGCTTCGGTGCCGAACAAGTCCACACAATCATCATAAACCTGATAAGCGGTGCCCACTGCCGCGCCAAATTCGCGCAAGGCGGCACGCTGCTCCACCGTCGCTCCGCTTAAAAATGCCGCGAGATCGCAGGATAGCGTAAATAGCTCGCCGGTTTTCATTTCGATCACTCGAAAATAATCGCGCCGGGCCGCCAGAAAATTCCGTCGCTGCTGCGTCTGCAAAATCTCACCGGAACAGACCGTATTGGTTGCGAGGGAAACCGCGCGGCAAACTTCGGTGGTTGGAAAATTGGAAGCCAGCTTTAAAGCCTGCGCGAAGAGACAGTCGCCAAATAAAACTGCAATTTCGTTCCCCCATTTGGCCGCAACGGTGGGGCTACCGCGGCGGATTTTCGCCTCGTCCATGACATCATCGTGGACGAGCGTCGCCAAGTGCACCATCTCAATGATGACCGCCGCCGTGACGTGCGACTCATTTGGCTGGCCAAAACATCCAGCGACTAACGCCACCAACGTCGGACGTAAATGTTTACCACTGCCGTTGAGCGCGTGCTCGGCGTAAGGCACTATTTGTGGATCGAATTCGCGCGCCTGCCGAATGAGTTGTTGGTTGACCGCATCAAGAAACGGCTCGGCGGGTTCCACGATTTTTTTCCAGGAACTCGCTAGGTCAACTTTAGAAGTAGGTCGGGCATCGGTGCTCAACACTTTGGTTTCAACAGCCAGCATCAGGGCAAGATTACTTTCGCACCGCAGTCGAGTCAAACCCGATATGGTTCCACCAGTCGCGGCGGATTGCGCTGGACATTTGGATTTGTGGAATTGTAATTGAACTGCGGACCAAATAAATATGCGCATCCTACTTGCCGAAGACGAACGAAAGGTCGCGGAACATCTCCGCGTCGGGTTGGTGGCGGAAGGCTATGCCGTGGATGTGGCGGGCGATGGGGATGAGGCTCTGTGGCTGGCAGAATCAAACACCTACGACGCGATGCTGCTGGACATCACCATGCCGCACAAAGACGGCATCACGGTGGTGCGGTTACTGCGACGAAAAAAAATCCTGACCCCGGTAATTTTTATTACCGCGCGGGATGACGTGGAAAACAAGGTGCGCGGATTGGATGCCGGCGGCGATGATTATCTGACGAAACCGTTTTCCATCGTCGAACTATTAGCGCGATTACGGGCCGTGCTGAGGCGGCAGAGGCCCCAAGCGACCACGACTTTGCGCGTTGGAGATTTGGAGTTGGATTTAATATCGCACGCGGCGCAGCGAGGCGGAGTAGCGATTGAACTCACGCCGCGCGAGTTTGCTTTACTAGAATTTCTGATGAGCAATTCGCCTAAGCCGGTGGGCAAAACGGCGATTGTGGAACACGTGTGGGATCAGCATTTTGATTCTGAAACCAACGTGGTGAATGTTTACATCAAAATGCTGCGACGGAAAATTGATCTGCCCGCGATGCCCCCGCTGATCCACACGGTGCGCGGCGTGGGCTTTGCCTTGCGCGAGGATGAACCATGAAGTCACTGCGGGCGCGACTCGCATTGTGGTTTGGCATCGGCTTCCTGCTGGTGGCGGCGGCTTTTATTTATTTGCTGCATCTTTCGCTGGACTCTCAACTCCTCGAAAAAGCCTGCAACAAAATCTATCCCGACCTGCCAAGCTGGGAGTTTCACAACAGCCTCTCGGAGGCGGAAGTGCATCAGATTTCCGATGCGCTCATGCATGACGCGCTGTTACTGCTGGTGCCGCTCGCGATCATCGCGGTGGCCGGTGGCTACTGGCTGGCGCGCCAATCGTTGCGCCCCATCGCCAGCGTGAACCGGCAGTTGCAGGCGAAACATCCCGGCAATCTGGGCGAACCGATTTCGTTGCCGGAACTGGACAACGAATTTCGCGACCTGCTCCGGCAATTGAACGAACTACTCGCGCGGTTGGACGGATCGTTCTCGGAGATGAACAATTACGCGGCTAAAGTTGCACACGAGCTCCGCACGCCGCTCGCGATCATGCGCTTGAAAGTGGAACAGGCCGGCGAAAACATTGCGCCCGAACTCGCGGACGAGTTGGAAAGTGAATTGCACCGGCTCACCCACGTCGTGGATCAATCCCTGCTCATCGCGCGCGCGGAGCAAGGCCGCCTCGCCGCTACCCGTTCCGTATTTAATTTTTCGGCGACCATCACTGAGATCGTCGCCGATTTTCAACTACTCGCCACGGAGCAAGGGCGTCATTTAACCTTGCTCGCGGATGACGATTGCTGGGTCGCCGCCGACCCGCGCCATGTGCGGCAGATCGCCCACAACTTGCTGACCAATGCGCTCAAACATGGTGGTGGCGATTTCGCCGTCCGCGTCCAGCGGCACGCCCAAAAAGTCACGCTCGTGGTGGCCAACCGCGTGCATGGTGTAAGCAGTGAAAAAAACACGCTCGGACTCGGCTTGCGCGTGGTCGCCGCCCTACTCCGGTTGGAACCGGATATGAAATTGCAACAACGGCGCGGAGTGGATTACCACCTTTCCCGCCTCCTCATGCCGACGGTGAACTTACCCGAATCATTTCAGATTTGACGCACCGGTGCGCAACTTAAAAAAATTTTAATCCGCCACACCCGAAGTTTTTAAGTCCCGCTGTTAGATTCCATTCCATCAGATGATCTGGTTCCGTGACATGACCGCTAAAAAACAATCGCATATTTCAGTGTGCGCCACCGGAAACAACTTTTACCGTCGCTGGCAACGGTTCTTACCGCTCGGCCTAATGTTCAGCCTGCCGCAATTTCTGCGCGCTGAAAATCAGGTGGCCTATCGCTACGAATTTTACTCCGAGGACAACAACCGGATGCAGATCGAGACGCACTCGGTCTATTTCGAGCAAAAATTGCTGGATAACGTCACGGCCAAGGGCGATCTGGTTTATGACGGCATTTCCGGGGCGACACCGACGGGCACGCATGATGCCAAAGGCAAAGCCAGAACCACCAAATTAGAGGACCTCCGCCGCGCTGGTAACATTGGGTTGGAATGGCGTTTCGCCAACCATAAACTTTCCACGGGCTTCGCCTTCAGCAAGGAGCACGACTATTTATCCTACGGCGTGTCATTGGCCGACGCGATTGAGTTCAACGAAAAAAATACCATTCTCCAAATAGGGGCCTCGCACAATTTAGATTCCGTTCGACACGCGGATAAAACGACGTGGTCGGGAAAAAATTCAACGGAGGCTATTGTCGGAATTTCTCAATTGCTCTCGCCCAAGGATGTTTTCAACGTCACCCTGACCTTTGGCAACGATTCGGGTTATTTGAGTGATCCTTACCGCCTAGCTGAATATCATCCCAACGTTTTTCCGGCGGGGTTCAATATTGGCGTGCCGGAGCGCCGCCCCGCCCATCGCAACAAGGAAATCATGCTCACGTCACTGACGCATCATTTCAATTCGCTCGATGCCAGCCTCGAAGGCTCCTACCGTTTTTACCACGATTCCTATGGCGTTGACAGTCACACGCTCGGCCTGACTTGGCATCAATGGCTCGGCAAACACTTGATCCTGGAGCCGGCGTTCCGTTTCAGTGAACAATCGGCAGCCTCCTTTTATACCACGACATTTGCCGGGACATTTTCAACGAATCCGGGTGGCTATCATTCTGCCGATTACCGACTTTCCAATTTTTATTCTTTGGACTTCGGGTTGCAGGCGACCGTTATTCTCAATGACCATTTACGAGTCATCGGCGGCTACCATCGTTACGAGATGTATGGGTTAGATAGCACGACATCGGACATGTATCCGCAAGCAAACATCTTTACCATTGGCCTCCAATTTTTATGGTGATGCCCAGTCCCAGCTCGGCGCAGGAAGCCATTGATCGCGTGCGCCAATCCGCGAACGCCACGGTGGATAAAACGTTGCACCGGCTGGAATTCCGCGCGATGAGCACGCTCTGCCACGTCAACTTTCATGGCGTCGCCGCCAGCATCGCCCGCGATTTTCAACGCGATGTCGTCGCGTGGGTTGGCCAGTTTGAGGGTCGCTACTCGCGATTTATTCCCGACAGCCTCATTGGGCGCATCAACGCCGCTGCCGGTGAACATTGGGTAGAAACCGATCCCGACACCGACCGGCTGCTCGCACTCTGCCACGAATTGTATTTTTTCACGCGCGGCTCTTTTGATCCAACCGCGCTGCCGCTGATGAAATTGTGGAACTGGAAAATACAACCGCCCGCGTTGCCGAGCGACGAGTCTATCCGCGCCGCGCTCGAAATCGTCGGCTGGAAAAAAGTTCAACGGCGGCCCGGCGCAATTTTTCTACCGCAGCCTGGAATGGCACTTGATCTCGGCGGCATCGGTAAAGAATACGCCGTGGATTGTGTTATGAACCTAGCCGTGGAACGCGGCATCTCAAATATTCTGGTGGATTTTGGTCAGGATGTTCGCGTGCGCGGTCATGCACCCGACAAAAAATTTTGGTGGATCGGTTTGGATGACGCAGCACAACCCGGCAAATGCTGGGGAGGGGTCGCGCTGACCGATCATGCCGTGACCACCTCCGGCGACTACCTGCGGAACTTCGTCATCAATGGCCGGCGTTATGGGCACATTATAGACCCGCGCAACGGCTACCCCGCGTTCAACGACTGTCGCGCCGCCTCAGTCATCGCCCCGAGTTGCACCATCGCCGGATTACTTTCCACCAGCATTTGCATTTTAGGCGCACGCGACGGCTTGCAACTCGTCGAGTTGCACCCCGGTGCAGCCTGTGCAATTTTGACCGGAACTACGAAACTTTATTCCAGCAAATTTCATGAATATATTCCCGCTTAAAAAAATTGTTTTAGCCACGATTCTCTCCGGGATTTTTTCCTGCGCGCATGCCGCGCTGAAAGTCGGTGACACCTTGCCTGATCTGGTGAGCTACAAGTTGGAAGGTAAATTACCCGACAGCTTGAAAGGAAAAATTGTGGTCGTAGATTTCTGGGCCTCGTGGTGTCTGCCCTGCGCGGAATCGTTTCCGGTGATGGACGAGCTGCAAAAAAAATACGGCGACCGCGTGGTCATTCTCGCTGTGAACGTGGACGAAAAAGCGGCGAAGATGGAAAAATTTCTCACGAAGCATCCGGTCACCTTCACCGTCGTCCGCGATGGCTCGCAAAAACTCGTGGCGGCAGTTGAACCGGAAACCATGCCCACCTCATTTATTTTGGATGGCGAAGGCAAAGTGAAGTTTCTTCACAAAGGTTTTCACGGCGATGAAACGCGCCAGCAATACATCAGCGAAATAGATTCCCTCTTGAAATGATTATGAACCGCATCGCCTTGATTTTATTGGCCGTAATCACCTTGGCCATCACAAGTGGCTGCGTGAACGTCAAGCCGTGGCAACGTGAGCATCTGGCCGATTATACGATGCAACCCGACCGCGACCCGCTCGGAACCGCGCAAGCTGAACACATCTGGTTCTCGCGTGAGGAGGCCAGCGGCGGCAGCGGCGTGGGCGGCGGCGGCTGCGGCTGCAATTAAAATTTTCAGTCACGTGAACCAACCAACCCTCAATACCAAACCTAAAACCATCATGAAACGATTGGCCCAAATCCTTCCCATTTTTCTCGCTGCGGCATTGCAGATCATGCCAATGGTCAGAAATTTTTTCCTCAGTCCCGCCGCAGGTTCGAGCTTCGCCTTCATTCTCCGTTGGGGCGTCGGCTCAGCGGCGGCCGTCGGGGCATATGATTCGTGTTCGGGAGCGACCAATTTTTTCGCCGGCCCAACGAACATGACCTTGAACATGAATACGCCTTATACCACCAACTTGTTATTAACCGTCAAGACTTCCGGCGATGGCGGGGCGCTTTGCACCGTGTTAACCAATAGCACAGTGGCGGCCGTTCTTATATATCCCGCTACTACGACCAACGGTATGCCCGCAGGAATGAGTTTGAAGTTTTTTGATTTGAATACTGGCAGTTCCAGTTTTTCAAATGTTTACTGCCAAATTTACGGAACTCCAACCAAGGCTGGCACCAATTTATTTCATCTGAATTTATTCTACCAAACTGGCACTGCCGCCGTGGATGGTGATTTTAGAATAGTTGTTCAGGCTGCCAGCGGTGGGGTTGCGCCGACGATTACCAATCAGCCGACGGGAACTTCGATAATAGCCGGTGGTAGCACCTCGTTTAGCGTTACTGCTGGTGGCACGACTCCGCTGGCCTATCAGTGGCGATTAGCTAACACCAACCTGACCGGAAACACAGCGAGTGCATTAAGTCTCTCGCAAGTCCGTATGAGTCAGGCGGGAAATTATACTGTGGTCATAACAAATTCCTTCGGATCCATCACCAGCTCCCCAGCGGCGCTCGTGGTCAATGCGCCAGCTTCACCGACCATTACTGCACCCACAAAAAACGGCGGCGGATTTCAATTCACCTTTGTTCCGGTCGTCGGTTTAACAAATACCGTTCAAGCCAATAGCGATCTGAGCGGTGGCGCGTGGAATATGTTCTCCAACGTCCCGCCGCCCGTCAGCGTCAGCCCAGTGACGGTCACGGATACTCTCGGCAGTTCCAATCGTTTCTATCGCGTGATGATTCAGCCTTAAACGCGTATTCATTTTGACGGCACAGTTTTCGGCGTTGCGTCGGCGGGCGCAACGCCGTTAAACTTTGCGCCATGTCAGAAAATTTTCGCGCGGACGGACGCGCCCCAAATCAAATCCGTCCACTGCGTTTTCAAAACAACATCGCGCCTTATGCCGCCGGTTCCACGCTCATCGAATGGGGCAACACCCGCGTCATCTGCGGCGTGACCATCGAGGAAACAATCCCGCGTTGGATGAAGGACCAAAAAATCTCCGGCGGCTGGCTCACGGCGGAATACTCCATGCTCCCCTACTCCACTTTGGAACGTAAACCGCGCGATATCTCCAAGGGTAAACTGGACGGTCGTTCGTCCGAAATTCAACGGCTTATCGGCCGCTCGATTCGCGCGGCCGTGGATCTTGAAAAATTTGGCTCCCGCACCATTTGTATTGATTGCGATGTGTTGCAAGCGGATGGCGGCACGCGCACCGCAGCCATCACCGGCGCGTTTGTCGCCCTCTCGCTCGCGGTAAAAAAACTGATGGCTGAAAAGAAAATCACGGAAACGCCCATCCTCGCCGGGGTCGCCGCCGTGAGCGTCGGCATCGTCGCCGAAAAAGCGTTGCTCGACTTGTGTTACACCGAAGACGTGGCGGCGGCGGTGGATATGAATCTCGTGATGAATTCACGCGGCGAATTTATCGAGCTGCAAGGCTCGGGCGAAGAGGCAACTTTTACGGATACCCAGCTTGCCGAGTTGCTCGCGCTCGGCAAAATCGGCGTCGCTGATTTACTGGCCGCCCAACAAACCGCCATCGCCCAAGGATGATTTTATCGTGACAAAATCCAAAAAACTCTGGCATCACCATACCAAAAGACCCGCGACCCGGCTGCTACTTATCCGCCACGGTGAAGTGGAAACCCGCTACCAAAATAAATTTGGCGGCGTGATTGACATGAACCTCTCGGCAAATGGGAGAAAGCAGGCCAAGGTGCTCGCTGATTATCTGCGTGCCAAAACGATTGATGCGATCTATGCCAGCCCGATGAAGCGCGTGCAGCAGACGCTCGCGCCCACATTAAAATTCAGCCATCAACAGCAAACTATTCTGCCCGGCCTGAAGGAAATTGATTTTGGCGACTGGACTGGGCTGGGCTGGAAAGACGTGGAAGCACGGTTCAAATTTCGTTCGCACGAATGGCTCGACCAGATTCATCGCCACGGCTCCCCCAATGGTGAAAGCGGAAAAGTTTTTTCCGCGCGCGTAAAACCTTGCCTCGAACAAATTATGGCCGCCCATCCCGGAGAAAATGTGGCGATCTTCTGCCACGGCGGCGTCATCCGCATGATCTTGTCCGTGCTGCTGAAACTGCCGTTGCCGAAAACGAACCAGTTTGACGTCGAATACGCCAGCATCACGCAGTTAGCGCTGCATGAGCACATAAACGAGGTGGAACTGCTGAACTTCACTCCGTGGCGCGATCTGGTGGGGTGAAAAATTCAACCGCGAAATACACGAAATACGCGAAATAAAAACCAGAAATTTTGTTCGCGTATTTTGCCTATTCGCGGTTAACAATTCCGATTATGAAAACGACTAAACCTCTCTGGCGCATCTCCGTCACCACTTCGCTCACAGCGGAGGATGCCGTAATGGAACTGCTCGGTTCAACGTTTGGCACAACCGCCTCGGCCTATTTCAATCTTGAGACTGGCGTGAGCATTGTCTCGGTCTATCTGACCGGCAAAAAAGGGCTTTCGGCTGGAAAAAAAGCGGCAATTTTTTCCGGTCTGGAGCAGATGAAAAAATTTGGCCTTGATCCGCAACCAGGGGAAATTGAAGCCAAAAAAGTCAAACGCGAAGATTGGGCCGAGTCTTGGAAAAAACATTTTAAAGCAATGGAAATCGACAAGGCGTTGCTCGTAAAACCGAGCTGGATTAAAAAATCGCCCCGCAAAAATCAAGCGGTGGTGATCCTTGATCCGGGTTTGAGTTTCGGCACCGGACAACATGCTACAACGTCATTTTGCCTTTCGGAAATTGTCAGACTGCAAAAAAAAGAACAGTCAAAATCATTTTTGGACATCGGCACGGGTTCAGGAATCCTGGCTATTTCGGCAGCAAAACTCGGCTACCAGCCCGTCGAAGCGTTTGATTTTGATCCTGAATCTGTCCGCGTCGCCAAAGCGAATGCTGCGGTGAACGACGTTTCAAAAAAAATAAAATTATCACGCGGTGACGTGACGAAGTTGCCACTTCGGGCACCGGAAAAATATGACCTTGTCTGTGCGAATCTCATTTCTAATCTGTTAGTGGCAGAACGAAAGCGCATTGTAAATCGGGTAAAACCCGACGGCACGCTGGTGCTGGCCGGGATTTTGGCGGTGGAATTTGGCGAGGTGCAAGTCACGTTCGAATCTTTGGGTTGGAAACTGGTGGCCGACAAAGTTGAAAAAGAATGGCGTTCTGGTTCGTTTCAATTGGTGCGAAAAAATTCGCAATAAAAGTTTGAACAATCCACTACCGGTGCGAGTCTCATTTACGTCTGTCAGCGGATTCCGAAACAGGCCCGAAGAGTTGGCATTGTTTAGGCTGTAGCTCTGGTGACAGTAAACGAAAGGCACAATGCTATGATGAAAACTATGCAAGCCATCAGTGAAGCTATCCGTGATCCGAAACACCCGTTTCGTAAAACAGATCACCAACCAAAAAAATCGCTCAAAAATCGTTACGAGCGCAGAAAAATCAAAGAATACCTCCATCTCGGGGATTGGTTGTCCGAGGAAGCAGCGTAAAATTACAGGACAACCATTCTTCTAAAATGTCCTTAAACCGCCGGTTGAACCTAAGTTCAACCGGCGATGTAAGAAAAATCACCTCTGACAGTCCGGGCAGGTTCCAAAAAACTCCAGTTTGTGGGTCACATTTTTGTAGCCATTTTTTTGAGCAATTCTTTTTTGAATTTCGTCTGGAAAACATTCCGCAATTTCTACCACGCCGGAACAGTTGACGCAAACCAAGTGATGGTGGTGCCCATCATCTCCTTCGCCAACGAGTTCAAACCTCGCCGCCCCGTCATGGAAATGGTAGCGCTTGACCATTCCCATCGTCTCCAAGAGATGCATTGACCGATAAACCGTGGCAAGGTCGCAATGGTCTTTTGGCAGTGCGGCTAAAATCTCCCGACTCGTGAGCGGATGCGGATGGGCATGGAGAATTTCCAGAATGGCCGCGCGCGGTCCAGTGATCTTTCGGGATTCGCGGCGGAGGCGTCCGGTGAGGTCGGACATTTTTTCGCGACGCGGTGGATGCTCGTGCCCGCAGACCTTTTTCATGCTTCAAAAATTACGCTCGCAAGTCCCAAACCCAACCCCACTACGAGCGCGATAATTTTCGGTAAAGGAAACCGGTGGTGATCTTCGCTTTCAAACAAAATGGTCGTGGCAATGTGCATGAATATGCCAATGACGACGGCCATTAGATAACGCGAATAGATTGCCAACCCAGTATGCGTGCTGATGAACATTCCAATGGGAGCCATCGCCGCAAATAGGCCCAGACATGTGAGGGCTCCTGATTTCTTCATGCCGCTTTGCAATAGCATTCCCAGGAGCGCGATGGAAATCGGATAGTTATGAACAACGACGCTGATCAAAAGAAAGTGGCGCGCGTGGATGTTGACATGTTCCGGCGATTGCCCAAGGGCGAGCGCCTCGACAAACGCGTGAATGCATAGTCCCGCCAAAATTCCAAAGGCCATGCGGCCATGAATCTCATGTGCGTGTCCGTGTTCAATCCCCATCGAAACGGCATCCAGCGCGAGCTGCAACATGAAGCCGGCCAAAATGAATCCGCCAATGATGAGCGGTTTAATTGCCATACCAGCCTCCGGCGCATATAAATCTGGCAATAGATGCATCACCACCAAGGTGAAAAGATAGGCACCGATGAACGTATTCAGCAACTTGACCCGGCGGGCATCGGTGAGCTGCAAGCCAAAAACCGTGAGTGCTCCGAGCACAATACTGGAAAGCAAAATGAGATAGTCCATGCCGGCGAATTCTTAATTGCAAATCGTTTGCATTTACAAGGTATAAAAAAAGTCCGTTTTTGCACGGGGCAAAAACGGACGGTGAAAATTATTTCATCAACAGCATCTGACGAGCGCGCTTGATCGCCGTGGTCATGCGGCGCTGATAGTGCGCGGGCAGACCCGTATATTTGCGCGGCAGAATGCGGCCTTGATCCGTCACAAACTGCTTGAGCAGATTCGTGTTCTTGAAGTCCAGCGCATCGAGAGTGAAGTCAATTTTTGGCTTCGGGCGTGGAGTGCGGTTTTCGCGGACGCCTTTGCCGCGCTTGTCGGATTTTTCGGTGTTGGTCTTGCGTGGCATAATTACTTGATCTCCTTGTGCAAGGTGTGGCGGCGCAGGGCGGGGTTATATTTCTTAACCTCCAGCTTTTCCAGTTGCAGCTTTTTGTTGCGGGATGTGGTGTAGCGCGAAGGGGATTTCCCCTCTTTGCGCGCCTCGGTGCATTCGATGGTGATGGTTTCGCGGGCCATAAATTATTCTTTTTCTTTCGGAACTTTTGCTTCTTCGGGTTGATCTTCGTCGTCCGTTTCCACTTCCGGCACGCTGCCGGTCGCGTCGATCGAGCCAAGCGCACCGAGTCGGCGGGACTTAAGTGCCCCGTCTTTTTCCAACTGCGCCTGTGCCTCAACCGTAAAACGCGTCCACGGAATCGCTTCTAGGCGCGCCTTAGGAATTTGTTTGGCAGTTAATTCGCAAACGCCATACGTTTTCCGCTCAATGCGTTTCAGCGCTTCTTCGATTTCAAAAACGGCGTCCTGGTCGGACGATAAAAGGCTCAAGGCAAAATCACGGTCAAAATTATCGGTGCCCGAATCTGCCATGTGCAGGCTGTAACCGGCGAGCTCCTGTGCGGATTCCTTGGCCAGTCCATTCATCTGCTTGACGAGTTGCTCCCGTAAATCTAAAAGATTCTGACAAAAACCATGCCACTCGGGCTTGACTTTTTTGAGGTCAAAACTGCTTCCTGATCTGCCAAGTTTAGTTGCTGGCCGACCAAGGATGGCAGCCGCCGTGGCGACGGATTGATTTTTGCCACGCGGCGCTAATTTTTTATTCACAGCTTTGTTTTTCGCACTCACAATTAAAATCGGTTGAGGCCGGAATTCGTTCCGGTCATTGATTCAAAGGGGCAGGAATCTAACAAAGCGTGACAAATAATCCACAAAAATCTTCCAATTTTTACGTTGGCTGGTCATTGGCCCAGATATCCTCAAAGCCGATTGGCGCGCAAACGGAAGAAAGCGCCAGTGTTTGTCGCCACTGGCAGCACAGCGCGCAAGGTATTCCATTGATTTGTGCCTTGATCCACCGTGCTCGCGAGTTGCACATAATTCGTCCCCGCGAACCAGTTTCTCAAATCCGGCGACCACTCGCCAATCAAAGTAACATCCGTAGCAGTTTTCGACTGCAGAAAACTGATCTGAAAAAAATCGTTGGTAACCGACGGCAAAAATGGATTCGCGTCCGCTGATTTGGGCGAATGCCCCAAACCGTATTCCAAAAGATTTGGCAGACCATCGTGATCTGCATCCGCTCCGTCGCCACTGACGAGCGTATTCGTTAGCTCAGACGAGTTAAAGTTTTGGCGCAGCCAGTTATTGATTGGTCGGTCATTTATAAAGGCAGAAGCACTGTTTAGGTTGGTCAGCCCGTAGTTGGCCGATGACGTCAACGTGACGGTTACGGTGACTTGATTCGTCGCAAGATTATTTCCCAGCGGTGAGATAATCATATTCGTCGCCAAAGTTCCCGCCTGAATGGTGATACTGCCGGGCAATGCGGCGTAGTCCGTGCCAGGTGTCGCGGTGCCACTGACAGAATAGTTCACCGTCAGCGGTGCAGTGAGAACACCATTGGGGCAAATGATGGTGAAGCGTGCCTTGTTGGTGCCGAATTCTCCGCCAATCGCGTCACTGGCAACAATCTGCACGAAGGGCAAGCTCGTCAACGGATTTGGCGCGATGTTGCCGAGCGGCATCCAGCGCACAGCGTTCGCAATGACATAGCCAGTCGTGCCTGCATTGCTGATGGTCACACTGCTACTGGTGCCGATGTTGAAATAATTGCTGGAGGCGACCTTCACCCAGTTGGTGCAGTTGATTTGCTGATTGATGAAAACAACATTTGTGGCTGAATCACTCGCGACGCGCACCGGCGCGTTATTCGCACGATTGGGATCATAGACCCACCAGACATATACATCATAATAACCATTCGTAGTGATCGTCGGGTTGAAGCGCACGAATTTCGTTCCCTTGCCCGCGTTGCCATCATGCCAGTAAGGGCCATTCGGCAACGGCCAGCCACCGCTGTTTGCGCCGGTCGTCCACGCGCCGCCGACGGTGACTCCGGGGGTGGTGCTAACCGTCATGACGATGCCATTAGTGTCCACGCTTTGAACGCTGCCCCACTTCAGGATTTGTCCATCCGCCAGCAATTGTGCCGCGAGCTTTTGATAATTCACCGATTGCACCGGCACGCTATCATCGATCGCGAACGCGGCCGCTGTGCCCGCACTTTGGCTGGTCATCATGAACACGGGTTCCATGCGCACAGAGGCGAAACCGACGTGGCTGGCTGACAGCGCAAAGGTGCAAAACAAATTCCGGCACTGACCGACTTTAGGAACAATTGACCGATAGCTCACCGGATAAGGATACGGCACGGAAGTGCCGATGCTGCCCTCCCAGATCGCAACGCCATTCATAGCCAGATGCGCCGACGGATGACAGTCGAGCGGGTAACTGGCGAGCGAAATCGAATCCGGCGCGGCACGCAAGCTCTGCGCGTCCTGCTGTTGCAACACATAATCGCTGACCATCCGCCGGGCTTCGCGGATATACATCGTGTAAGGCCAGCCACCATTGTCTTGGAATTCATCTTTCGCGTAGCCCCACGACTGCATGTTCGTCCGCACATTGATGGGAACGTTAGTGCTGGTCCCGAGATAATAAAGCAGGCCGCTGATGTAATCCTTGTGCTGCTGGTAAATCAGTTGACGCCCCGCGTAGGTATTCGTCGGGTAAGTGTAATTGTAGCCAATAAAATCAGTGGAAACGTCCGCATAGGCGTTGATGTCGGTCTTGCCGTTGGGAATGATGGTTTGCACATCAATCAACCGGTTCAGCGGCACTGAGCCATTCGTCGCGACGTAGGCATTGATATAGCGATGCAGCAACTCGTAAGTCGCCTCGGAATAATTCGTGGGCGCGGTGATGGCGATTTGGTTCGTCAAATTCTGTGTCAGGCAAAGGCGAAAATTGTAAGTCTGCATCCGCTGATCCCCCGCGCCGGTGGTGCCGGGAGCGTTCGTCTGCAACAACGGCAACAAACCGCTCGCGGGATTTCCCGGAATCACATAGGGGTCGCAGCGGTAAAAAACGCTGTTCACAAAAACACCCGCTAGCGATTCGCCATAAGTGCTGGAACTTTCCCGCCCCCAGGTAAAACTGACGCCGGATTGCGCCATCAAATCGCCTTCGTAGGTGGCGTCAATGAATTGCTTCGCGCGGAAAACCGAGCCGTCATTCATCGTGACTTGGGTGATGATCAAATTAGACATCGTGACTGAAGTGAGTTGCAAGTTCGTATAAACCGGCACGCCCACTTCGCTCAACATCTGTAAAAATGTCTGTTCCGCGACGTGTGGCTCAAAATAATAAACTGGATTCGTCGAGCCATAAGCAGCTCCGACCCGCGAATAAAATTCGGCGGCGAGTCCGCCGATAGAAGCCACGTTCCCTTTGTCGGTCACGCCGAGACCGCTCGCGGTCATGCCACCGACGTGATTGTTCACACAGATCAGCACCACGTTTTTTCCGAGCCGCGCTGCTGCGACCGCTGCGGTCACGCCACCGGAAGTGCCACCATACACGCAAACGTCGGTATCCACTGACACTGGCGCGGCAGCAGCAAAATGAACCACGCACGTCAGCAGGTAAAAAAGTTGGGGAAAATATTTCACAGAGAATTATTTCATCGCTAAATCTTTAGGCCATTCCAGCCGCACGCCATCGTTGCGGAGCAGTTTTTGGAAGTCAGCGAGAACATCAGATTTCTTCAAAACTTCACGTGGCATTTTTTTGTGCGCGACGCAAAACGCCGCGAGTGTTCCGGCGGCTTCACCAACATTCCATTCCACCGGATGCAGGCGATAACAACCATTCGTGAGATGCGTGACCCCGAGATTCTTGCTAGCAGCCAAAAGATTTTCCACACGACGCGGGATAAGTGCCCCAAGCGGAATTTGAAACGGCAGTGTGCCGCCGAAGTTCGCGTGATCGCCGCGTGTCGTGATGTGCAGATCCATCGCGTAATGACCAATGCCGACGGAATCCGCAAACTGAACCGCGCGAACCTGTTCTTTTTTTAAACCCGTTTCCGCCATGCGCGCCGCTGTGGTGACGTGTTGTTCCAAAACGGTGAAATCAGCTTTGAGGCGACGGCCTTCGCGGATGTAAGGATACTTCGCCAATCCGTCCGCAGTCCCCACCATATCGGGGCGCAAGCGCAAACCTTTCCAACCGGTCCCGCCATCCGGTCGCGGCGCCTCGGTCTGCAGCCAATAAAACAGGGAAAGACTCATCTGTTTCGCAGCGGCAATATGTTTCCTCGCCTCGGCGTCGCTGACATCACAAATCCGGCCGAAAGAATAATCATTCTGCGGCCAGTTCACGATGGTCATGTCTCCGCGATAAAAACCTGGCTGAAAATTATCGCGGTCGGCGATGCGGCGATACGTAAAAAAGCCTGTGCGCGCCTCGGGATCGAAACCGATTTTCTTGGACGCACTCTCGTCAAAATTCAGAACGTGATAATTTTTCTGAGCGCTCGTGCTGAAAGTGAAATTGCGCCAATAATCATAATCGCGTGGCTTGTCCAGCGTATGATCTTCGCCCGGTAGATAATCCATGACGAAACACATCGTGAAGCCCTGCAAATTATCCGGCTCGGCCACGGCTTTGGCGTGCGACTCACCAGTCTCAGACTTGGCCTCTGCGCCAACCGCGTATTCCGTTTTCGTGAGCGGCAACAGGTCTCCCTGCTCGGTCGCATCACAAAAAAACGGGGCCCGCAAAATGGTTTCGTGACCAGAATCTAGATCCAAAATGGCGACAGCTTCCACGCGGTCGCCGGTGGTCGCGGCGGAAATCGCCTTGTGCCGCAAGCGGATTTTGATTTGTCCGTTGCCCAGAAACGGCGCGAGCATTTCATAGAGCGATGCCAGCGCCACGCGCGGTTCGCCACCGATCGCGGAGACCCAGCAATTGCCGGGATTGAATAATTTTTTTGCCCGCGCGGCGTCGGTCAGTGGATAATTTCGCCGGTAAAAATCACGGATGCCGGTGCGGAATTTTTGATAGCTCGCCGTAGCTCCAATCGTTTCGATCCACCTATTTTCATCTGGCGGCACGGCCTGCTGCGTCACCTGCCCACCGATCCAATCGGTTTCCTCCGTCAGGATGACATTGAGACCATTCCGCGCGGCCGCCAGCGCTGAAGCGATGCCGCCCAAACCACCACCAAGGATGACGAGGTCGGTGGAGATTTCCGTCGCGCGTTTCTTTACGTGAGCGACGCTCCCTTGCGGCGTAGCGCAACCCGTGAGCACTGCGGGCGACGCGAGCACTAGTGGTGCCGCCAGCCCGATACTTTTCAGGAAGTTGCGCCGGTCAAATTGGGCGTGGATATTTTTCATTTAGGTTCGCCAGAAAACTTTCTTTCGGGTCAGCCAACTGACGGTGACGGCCATGAGTAACGTGATAATGGCTCCCTTCCAAAACCCGCGCCACGGCGTGGTCGCAAAGTGTGTCAGCATCACGTCCGCGCCGATGAGCGCGAGCACGGGCGTGATGAAATTATTGATGCCCGCATAAGCGATCATCGGGTTCTGGCCATTATCAATCAACAACCGCAACCGCCGCTTTTGATTCCATACATCAATCAAAATGCTGAAGGCGATGAGCATGCAAATCGCCAAACCGGACGTGACAAAATAATAGCTCAACGTCGGATGATCTTTCTTGATGCCACCCTCCCACGGTTCAAAGACCAGACCGATAACGAGCCAGTAAGTTCCCCACTGAAACAGTTTTTTGAAAAGTTTTTCCGTTTCGTTAAGCGGATGGCGCAGCAGCAACCCGGCAAGCAAACACAATCCGAAATCCAACAAAGTAGTTTCCAGCAGCCACCGCGCTTTAAGGCCCACGAGGGTGACCAGCACGAGCGCAATCATCGTCACGAAGATCATCCCATAGTGGAAGAGCGACCAGTTTTTTACAGTGGACATTTTTTCCGGCGCTGTGTCGCGGCGAGTCCAACGCAGAATTAAATCTCCGGCGATAGTGCCGGGGATGACAATGGAAAGGTATTGCATGTAGTAGAGCCGGAAAATCCACGAAGTCCACGGGCTATGCTCGGTGGCGCTCCACAGATCATGCACCCAGCCATCCGTGGGCACGGGTAGGTTTGACAGGCGGATGGCGAAAATAATTCCCAGCACACCGAGCCGCAGCAAAAGATTTTCGCGGGTGAACATCCAAACGAGCGAACCGAACACCGCCATATTCGTCAGCACAATGATGATGATGTCGCTGCGCGTGATATTGAAACCGGAGCCGTCGGGATAAACGGTGAACACGCAAAAAAGAATCGCCGCGAGCCAACCCACGCTACGCGTGGAAATTTTAAGCGCGCGCGGCCAGGCTTCCGGCAAGCGGGTCAGGATCGGAAATAAAATAAAAAAGCCCAGCAGTGCCAGCCACCACGTCGCCATCGTGGGATGATGATTCATCGTGTAGGGGCGAATGAGCTGCACGAACAACGCGAAGAATCCAAGCAGAAAGCCGCGTTCGGCTACGAACAAAAATAATTTCCACGGTGAGGTTTTATTTTCCATCCGCCGCGACAAAGCGAGGGGAAACGCCGCCCCCATCGCGAACAAAAAAAATGGGAACACCAAATCCACCCACGAAATGCCGGGCAAGGTTCCGACCCATTGAAAACTCGGCGGCGGTTCCTGCGCGTGATACATCCATGCCGGAAGCGCATTTTCATCAAATGGCATCTGCCCGGAAAGCAGCATCGCCAGAATCGCCAACCCGCGCAGGGCGTCGAGCGCGAGCGCACGATTCTGGCCGATGGCTGGATTCACACTTTGCCGAGGTCTTTCAATTTTTCAAACGTGCGCCGGACGGTCTCAATCGGCTTGGCGCTCGTCTCGTGTTCCACGACATACCACTCGGTGTTGCCGCGATGCTCGCAAAATTCAAAGACGCCGGGCCAATTGATCTTGTCCTCGCCAATGATGGCGTCGGGGCCGCCGCCATTCGGCTTGATGTGAATGGTGCGAACACGGCCCGGATATTTGTTGAGGATGACGACGGGGTCTTGTCCGCCGTCGCGGCAATTGCTCGTGTCGAGTTGCATGATGACTTCCTTTTTCGTGTTGCCGAAAAATGTATCCCAAGCGGGTTCGCCTTCGATCAATTCAAAGTCGTGCTTGTGGGCGTGGTAGCCGGTGAACAAACCGAGCGGCGCGAGTTTATCGGCCAGATCATTGAACATTTTCGCGTGGGCGAGCCATTCAGCGCGCGTCTTGCCGGTCATGTAAGGGCAGATGATAAATTTGTTGCCGATGATCTGATTGAACTCAATCGTGGCGTCAATTTTGTCCGGCTGCAGATCGGCGAATTGCGTATGGGTGCCGCAGGTGACGAGACCGTTGTCATCAATCATCTGGCGGACTTCCTTCGCGGAAAGTCCCCAATAGCCAGCAAATTCAACACCTTTGTAGCCAATCTGCGCGACCTGTGCGACGGTGCCGTGAAAATCCGCCTTGCACTCGTTGCGCACGGAATACAGTTCGAGGCCGACGGAAATTTTCTTTTTTCGGGAAGAAAAAGGTTTGATGTTCGCGCAACCGGCCAGGCCCAGCGATGCGCCCGCGAGACCGAGCGCGGAGAGTTGGAGGAACTGACGACGAGGAAGTGTTTTGGTTTTGTTCATATTCAAATTATTTTTTACCCACGGCGCATATAAGGCAAGTGCCAAGGCTTACGATATTTCACGCTGACCATTTTATCAGCCTCGTGATCGCCGACAACTTTTTCGGCAACATCGTCCCAAACCACTTTGCGACCAGTGCGATATGCGATGTTCCCCAAGTGCGCGAGCGTGGAAATGCGGTGGCCGATCTCAAGATTCAGCGCCGGCTGCTGGCGTGATTTGCAGCAATCGAGAAAATTACGAACGTGCGCCGGGCGCGGATCGCCCGAGCCTTTCTTTTTCTGTGATGGAATATTCGCTTTCTTCGGCTCGGTCACAATTTCATACCCAGCGTCATTGAGGATAATGTTTCCTTCCGTGCCGTGCCATTCAATGCCCCAGGCACGATTGTTCAGACCATTGTTGATCCCGGCGCGATGCTCCCAGATCACCTGACAGCTTTTGTAATCGTAAACCGTCACGAGCGAATCAGGCGTTTCGGAATCATCATCCAAAATAAATTTTCCACCCGCCGCCGTCACCGACTTCGGATTTTCCGGCGGCAACCCCATTGAAACCATGTTGAGCAGATGCACGCCCCAATCCGTCATCAAGCCGCCGGCGTAATCCCAGAACCAACGGAAATTGAAATGAAAACGATTCGGATTGAATTCATGAAACGGCGCCGGCCCCAACCACATATCATAATCCACACCGGCGGGAACCGGTCCGTTGGCGACGTGACCGATGCTCGGAAGCCAATCGAGAAACGCCCACGCTCGCGCGAGACTGACTTTCCCTAGTTTACCGGACTTGATGATCTCCGCTGCCTCGATGATGTGCGCCGCACTGCGCCATTGCGAGCCCATCTGCACGACGCGATTGTATTTTTTCGCGGCCTCCAGCATCGCACGACCTTCATCAATCGTTTTCGCCAACGGCTTCTCGACATAGATATCTTTGCCCGCCTGCGCGGCCATCACCATCGGCAACGCGTGCCAATGATCCGGCGTGGCGATCAACACCACATCCACATCTTTGCGATCGAGAACGTGCCGGAAATCTTTGACGGTGTCCGGTTTTTTACGGTTATTGTCTGCGCAGATTTCAATGCCCTTTGCAAGCCGCGCATCGTCAATATCCGCGATCACCGCGCACTCAATTTCAGGATTGCCGAAAAAACATTTCAGGTCGCCCTGCCCCATGCCGCCGCAGCCAATGAGACCGAGGCGGATTTTGTCATTTGCTCCCGGCTCGCCTGCGCGGGCGACCCGGATGAACGGCGATTGAAACGTGCCCGCGGCAATCGCGGCCAGTGCCGATTGACCGATGAATTTTCTACGAGTGATTTCAGACATTTTAAAAATGTTCCCACCGCCAGAAACAGGCCGACGGCGGGATGCGTTCGTTGTTAGCTCAATTTATTGGCTGACGACGCGATAAAACTTCGCGGCTCCACTGGCGGAGTTATCCGTGTAGGAAGCTGTTGGATTTGACGTTGTCACCGGCGACCCCAAATTTGTCCAACCCGAGAGCAAGTTGGTGGTGGTTTGGACTCGATAACTGTGACCGACAAAGACGTTGTTCCAGTTGATGGTCACATTACCCGGCGCGTAGGCGATGCTAGTGATGGTCACGGCGGGTGCATTGGGCGCACCGTAAGTAAGGGCAGTTATGCCATTATTGATGTCCAACGCAAATCCGTAGCCAGCCCTGAGAGTGGCAACGGAATTCAACTGAACGTTAAGATTGTTCGAGCCGAAGAATGCCTGATCTACCAGTGCGGGCGGATTGGAGTTGCCGCTCAAGAGGAGGAGCTGGAAGTCGTTCGGAGTATCGCTGAAATTTACGCCACCGAGGATGTTGGCGTTAGCGTCCACGCCGATGCCGCCAAAGGCCGACGGAACCAGTGATCCATTGAAGAAATCATAGACCACCGTGCCGGTCCAAGGCGTGGTGTTGGTGTTGAAGGACACAAGGCGGAGATCATAGCCGGGACTCTTGGTCCAAAACGTGTTGCCGACTCCGAATGCGATGCCCTGGCCACTGAAACCGAGCGGCACGCCAGAAACCGCAATGACGTTCGGAGTTAGATTACCAGAGGTATCGGATGTGAAGAGAACCACGTTAGTGCCATTCCAAGAACCGATCAAGACTTGAGCACTGCCGTCACTGACGTTGCCGCGCACGGTCATGGTATCGCCCCAGCGGTCACCGGAACCATTGCCAGGATCGCCGTTGACATAACTCTGGGTGCTGGGGCCGTTGCCAACGGAAATGGGCGGATTCCACTCGGTGATCGAGTAAGTTCCCGAGCCGCCGACACCCGCCAAGTTTCCGGCAAAAAGATAGCCGTCATCGCTGATGCCAACCTGATCGAAGAACCAGCCGTTGTAGCCGGAAGTGGGCACACCGAGCACATTCATGTCGCCGAGATAGGCGCCATTGGTAGCATTCAAAACGTGCAGGTTGTTATGATCGGCCACCACGAGTTGCAGCGTGTTCGTATCAAAGGCCAGACCACGAGTTTGATAGGAGGTTCCATCTAGGAAACCCAAGCTACCGCCGCCAGGGATCGTCCAGAGTTGCGTGACCACCAAGCTGGTTGTAGGCAGCAAAACGGTAAGCAAGGCCGGCGGCGCGCTGGTGACGTATCCACCAACGTTATGCACAATCACCCGGTAGTAACCCGCCGACGCCAACTGAGGATAATTGAGCGTGTAGCTGCTCGCGGTAGCAGCGCTCAGATTGGCGAACGGTCCGTTGCTCGCGGTGCTGAACTGCCACTGGTAGTAAAGTGGCAGTGAGCCGGAAACGGTGACGTTGAAGGTGAGCGCCGAGTTATTAGTGTAGCTGCTCTGACTCGCTGGCGCGGTGGTCACTACCGGTGGCGTGGTGGGCGGCGTGGCATAGGTCAGTGCGATGATCCCATTGTTGCAATCGAGCGCAAACAATTTGGGATACTTAATCGCAATGGCACCGACGGAATTTCCGTTGGCCTGATAGGTCGGGAAGAAGGATTGGTTGAACAGCACCGGGGCGTCGGAAGTGCCGGTGAGCTGGAATAGTTTCAAGTCATGCGGATTATCGCCCAGATCTAGTCCGGCGAGAATGTTGTTCGCCAGATCCGCCGAAATAGCCGTCATGTAGGTAGGCGTCTTAGCTGGATTCGGATAATCCAGCAGCACCCCGCCAACATTGTTCACGGGGTCAATGCCGATCACATAGAGATGGCTAAGATTGTTTTTTGCATAAATCGTATTGCCCGCGCCGAAAGCGATTCCCAAACCGGCAAAACCAGCGGGCGCATTACTGATTCCGATGACTTGTCCGTTGAAGTTGATGCCGTCGGAAGTTGTCAGCAGCGCGATGTTAGTGCCGGCACGCGAGCCAAGAATAACTTGGGTATTGGCACCAGAACCGCGCACCGCCATCGTGTCACCCCAACGGTCAACCGCGCCTAAAACTCCAGAAGTATCTTGGAACGCAACGGTGCTCGCGGCGTTGGTGACCGGCCCAGCCCAGCGATACAACGTGAAGCCGGCTCCGCCGGCAAGCACAAGATTGCCCGCATACACTGCATCGTCATCCGCAATGCCCACTTGGTCCAAAGCAAACGTTCCGCCCGTGACGCCGGACATACTTAAAGTGCCGATGTTGGTGCCGGTGGTGCCGTCTAAGATATAAAGTCCCGGACTTCTGCTGGCCACCACCACGCGATTGCTGTTGACGTCATAGGCGAGACCACGGTTGTCATCACCGGTAGTGAGATAACTGTAACCTGTCGCACCCGGAGCAATGCTCCAATTTTGGGTTACCACCGTGCTGGTAACTGGAATCAAAATAGCTACTTGCACCGGGGAACTAGTGACCGCGCCCACTATGTTGGTGATAAGGACCTCGTAGTAATTGGTGCCAGCGGTGATCGTCAAGGTATTCGTCGTGGCCCCCGGAATGTTCGTGAAAGTGCCGCTGGCGCTGTTGTTGACGCTGGCGAGCCATTGATATTTCAGCGGCGTGGTGCCGGTGGCGGAAACGGATAATTTATTTGAAAGATAGGCCGTTGCACCAGCCGGCGCAGTGGTGATTGTCGGCGGCACCGGCGGAATATTGGTGATGGCAAAGCCAAACAGTGCGTTGCCCGTATTGTAAGCATAAATAACATTAGTATTGCCCGCACCGCCGAGCGCGGCCGCCCCAGTGGCATTGCCACCGTTGTAGCTCTGACTGGCATTAGTAGTGCAAAGGGCAGTCAAACCACCGGCGACATTTCCGCCGCTATAAAGTGAAATCGGCATGGAACTAACACCCACCCCAACAGCAGCCAGTAACCCACTGCCGTTGGGAGTGTAGCTAATCATGGTGGTGCCATTGAAGGCAGAGCCCAAAGTTGCCGAGGCCAGCAAGGTGCCACTAACAACCGTGGTCGAGGCGTAGTTCGCCGGAACTTTTAGCTGATAGACTGTGGAATCAGCGGAGGTCTTGGGCTTCACCAAAAAGGTGTTGTTAGTGTAGAAGCACAAACCAAAAATGTTGCCACTGGAAGCTGAAAAACTGGTGGCCGAGGCATCCACCACGGTATTGGTGAAGTTGACGCCGTTGGTTGTGAAGAAAAAAGCAAAGTAAGATTTCGCACCGACACCTGCCACCAACAACGTATTCGCACCGGAGCCGGTGACCGCAAACGTGTCGCCGACGCGTCCACTGTTGTAAGTGCTAAAATTGGTCAAAGTATTGCCGACGAATGCCACCGTTGGCGCCACCGTCCAAGTGGTCCAACGATAAACCTTGGTCGGACTGGCAGGGGAGCCGGAGGTGGAAAGATTGATACCATAAATGGCACCGTCCGCCGCAACGCCGATTTGATCAATAATATAAGTGCCACCACTCACACCGGTCATGTTGAAATCGCCCAAGTAAGTTCCTAATTTACCATCAAAGGCGCTGATCTTGCCAGAGTTGAGCGCTACATAAACCAAATTGGAAAACGAGTCATAAGCCATGCCGCGCGGCCCGGTGGAACTGGATACCAGCGCGCCGCTGCTGCTGGCAGTGGCTGCCACTGGATAGTTCGGATAAGGCGCGAAGGAGTAGGTGAGTTGCGCCGCGGCCTGATGGCACAAGCCGGTTAGCAGTAAGGTGGCGGCGACGGTTAAACTCGCGGCTAATCGGCGGGCGAGCCGGTTCAGCACGGGACTAGTTTTGATATTTTGAGTTGTTTTCATGGGCATCTAGGTTTTGGGTTGTTCAACGATTTTGTTGTTGGCTCTGGAATTTAAAAGCCCTGAATGATGGGCATGGTGGCTTGAAGACGTTGTAAATCGGTATCCGTCGCCGTGCTGGGGGCGTTGTAGCCGGGACCAGGAACTTGGCCGGGCACATCTTTGATGGCGTTGCCCTGCGCGACGTAAGCGGACTTCCATTTCCAATACTCGGCATGGCCGTCGGCAAAACTAAACAGGCTGCCGTTGTTGTGCCGGCTGGTCGGGAGCTTGTAATACTTCGCTTGTCCGCCGGGATTGTAACAGGGAAATTCGTTGTTATCTATGCTGTTCGCGGAAGCCTCAATGAATACGGACGCATTCACGGGTGAAGGGTTTTGGATGCCGCCCAACTTGAAAAAACTTCCGTTGTCGGGCATGGCATCCGCGTTGTCATCCTTCCAGTTCATGCCGCAACTGATGGAATAGCTGCGGTCGCGCTGAACTCCGGGCACTGAGCCATCCAGCGAGAAATCCGACGGGCAATGATAGATGCTGGCGTTGTTGTTGTAAGCGAACAGACTGCCGTATTTGATGGCCCACGCATTTTGCATGGCCGCCGAGCTGAGCTCCAGCCGGGCGCTGCCGTTCCAATTGCCCACGCCCAGCTTGCTGCCGAAGGTGACCCACGCATACTGGCCGGCATTGCCGTTGCCGTTGCTGTGATTATTCACCAGGCGGTCGTTGGAATCATTGGCATACATCACCCACGCCAGATCGAGCTGCTTGCTGTCGTTGAGGCACTGCGTGGTCTTGGCGCGTTCCTTGGCGGCGCTGAGCGCGGGCAACAGCATCGCGGCGAGGATGGCAATAATGGCGATCACCACGAGCAATTCGATCAAGGTAAAACCCGCAGAAAATTTCGTGGCGGTAACGGACGACTGATGAGGGGTTACTTTTTTAACGGTGTTGAATGGCATAAATTGCTGCACGCTGACAATCTTGCACCATTCCTTGCCCGCTAAAGCCAAAAGTTGTGACTTCTATTGTAATTTTGTAACAGTTGGAATTCTGCCGCAGAATAGTTGCGCCGAGCAAATCCGCCGGTAAGCTGGGCCCATGAACCCAAAAAAATTTGGCGCGTGTTTGTGTCTGTTGCTGGCCTGCGGCTGCGCAACGCCGAAAGCACTTCACCCCGCGCAAACCTGGCGCGGCGTGCATCTCTGGCTGGATCGTGAATCGGTGGCGCAAGAACTCATCCGCACCTTGCCGGCCTTGGCCCAGACCGGCGCGAACACCGTGATCATCGAGGTGAATTATAGTTACGAATTTCGCGCGCATCCCGAATTGCGGAAAAAGAATTTCATCACGCGCCGCACCGCGCACCAACTCGCCACCGTGGCTAGACAAAACGGCATCCGGCTGATTCCCGAATTCAACTGCCTGGGCCACCAGTCTTTCGGCGGACGCGCGGAACCGCTGTTGAAAACGTATCCTCAATTCAACGAGACGCCCACGCAATCGCTCACGAACAAAAATATCTATTGCCTCGAATGGTGTCCGCAGGCGCCGGGCTTGCACGAAATTATTTTTTCGCTCCTGGATGAGATCGCGGACGCGTTCGAAGCCGATGCGATTCATGTCGGACTAGATGAGGTTTATCTGACCGGGGCGGAGGAGTGTCCACGCTGTCACGGAAAAAATCCGGCGGAACTTTTCGCCGCCGAGGTGCAGGCGTTGCACGCGCACATCGTGGCGAAAAAACATTGGGAGATGCTGATGTGGGCCGACCGCGTGATCGGGACAAAATTTCAAGGGGTTTCAAAATATGACACGGCGCGGAACGATTTGAGTGCGGCAGTGGATGTGATTCCGCAGGACATCGTGCTGTGCGACTGGCATTACGAATGGCGGCGCGAGTATCCATCCATCGCCTATCTCGCAGGCAAAGGCTTTCGCGTATGGCCAGCGGGTTTTCTGCCGCTGAAGGCAGCGCGACAACTAAGCGATTTTTCGCTCGCGCAGCGCGCCAATGTCATCGGCTACTTGGCAACCACATGGAACGAGACTGGGATGACCAATTCACCCAATTGGCCGCCGATCAAAGAAATTCTGCCGCAGTGGAAATGAGGGGTCTCAATACAGCGGCGTGCTCACACTGCGGACGCTCCAATCAAAAAAAAGATAATTGCGCCGCCCTGGCAGTTTGCCGCTATGCACCGGCAGCGCGGGGACGTAGTTGTAATAAGTGGCGCCGGCGCCGGCACCGAGGCCGGGGCCAAGCAGATAATCCATGATCTGTTTGTCGCAATCGGTCATCGCCCAACTGTCCGAAGTCAGCCGAATAGCGGAGAGTTTTTGACACGGCTCGAACTGCCGGTTGGGATCGCGGCCGGTCAGATTCGCGTCCACCACCGGACGCCCAAACGGATAATAGACCGGTTGCTGGTTCGCCGGCGGATCGTTGTAAATGGTGCTTTGGGAGAAATAACTCACCGGGACTTTCAAAGGCTGAACGGGGACTTGCTGGGGCAGCTTCAGATTCTGCGCCGGGCAGACGGCCACAAAAGCTGTGAGTGTCAAAAACGGCTGCGGTGACTTGTAGCTCAAGTAACTGGCAATATACGCCGCCAACGCACCGTTGTATCGGCTATAAGCAGGCCCGCCGCTGTCCGTATAGGTTTGGAACATCCCCGTCCAGCACGGGCCGGGCAATTGTTCGGTGAAATCATTCACATACATCTGGATGGCCGTGCCCGTCTGCTTGAGGTTACTGGTGCAGTTGATCTGATAGGCCTTTTGTTTCGCCGCCGACAGCGCGGGCAACAGCATCGCCGCCAGGATCGCGATGATGGCGATGACCACGAGTAACTCAATTAACGTGAAGGCCAGCTTGGATTGATTCCATTTTTTGTAGCTATGGTCTTGCATAAATTTATTATTTTATTGGTGGGCACGATAAAAACCTGAACTCTGGTTCGTGGCCGAACTATCAGTGAAATTAACCGTTCCGTTGGTGTTCAACAGATTCGTCAGCGATTGCCAAGAAATCAAATTGGTCGTGCGCTCAAGATAGACGCCGTAGCCGGGCGTGCTGCTCACCGTCAAGTTCACCCGCCCATCCACCTGGCTCGCGATTGATTTCATAACCACAGGTGAGAGCGGACCGGCAAAAGAAAATCTCACCGCATCGGCAATGACAACGCCGTTGCTGGCCTGATTGCTGATTTGGGCAAAGCCGTTCGTGCCGGCACTGAACGGCCGCGCCGATGCGATCTGTAGCCAGAGCCCACCGTTGATCTGCTGATTGACCAAAACATTGGTGACGAAACCGAATCCGGAGATCTGCCAAGATGCGTTCGTCGCGCGATTGCTGCCGATCGAATGCCAGACAAAAATATCGTAGAGCCCGGCATTCGGAAAATTCGGTCGAAAAGTTGTCGTGGCGGTGACGGTGGCTGAGCTGTTGGCAAATCGGTAGTCTGAGTTAAATTCATCAGCCGCGCTCGTGCCGGTGGCCCAGCTGCCCGAATAACTGACCGCAGGATTTGTGTTGTCCAAAATGATATCCGCAGCGGCATATACCAGCTTCAAGCCATCCACGATCGCGAGGTTGCCCGCGTCGGGAAAATTATCCAAGACGCGCACGAAATTGTTGGTTCCAGCGGAAAAATTAAAAGTTCCGATGAACGACCAATCACCGGAATTCGTTTGCTGATTCACGAATACCGTGTTCGTGCCTACAGGTGTGCCGATCATAAAAGGCGTGGCGCTCGAGGCATTCGTAAGAAAGACATGCCATTGATACAACGCGTAGTTGCCGGGAATCAAAATGGTGGGCGTGAACTGCGCATAGGCCGCACCGGTCCCTTGTGGTTTAAAACAATAATTTGTGCCAAAAGAATTGGTATCCGTGCCGTTCGGACCGAACGCGCCATAAAAAGTAGGGCTGGTGGTGGTGGCTCCAAAAACTTTGACGGCATTCCACGCCCCAACGTAGCTGGCGCGCGCATCGTCGAGGACTAGGTTATTCACGACGTTGGAATAATTCCCGCTGCCGCCACTGGTGATGTTCGCCCACTGGTTTGTGCCAATCGTATCCGCGCGCCAATAATTGATGCCACGATAACCACCCGCCGTCTGCGCGTGCGGATCGGCGGCGGCATAATCGGTGAACTCCTCCACATCCACGTCGGAATAAACAACGCCCGCAGCGCTTTCGCAAATGATGCCACCACTGACGACTTCGCCATAAACGTCCTGCAACGGAGTAATCGGTTTGATAGCGTTCGTCCAATTCACGGTAACGCCACCGATATTTGTTTGGGCCAATGAATAAAGGCTGTTTTGCCAGGTTGCCCAGTTCACATCCGACCAGTTGATCGCGGCGCTGGGAGAATTTTTTAGGCCCGAACTAGAGAAATGGTAAATTTGCGGCATCACCGCGTCGCACCAAAAACCAAACTCCTTGTAAGGAAAAGTGCTATGCAGATAAATGATCGGGAAGGGTGCGTGGGCCAGAAATTTATTCGGCCAGTTGGAACGCACGGTGGCACAAAGCTGCCAGGCTTGCGCGGGACCGTTGGTGATCCATGGCTGATTTACACCGGTCTCCCACTCGGCTTCCGCGTCGAAAACAAATCCGTCCGCGCCTTGGTTAAAAACATAGTCAGCCATGGCCACTTCGCCGACGATGTTTGACCCGGTGGAACGATTGTAACCGAAAACCAAAATACCGTTGGTGTGCGCCGTCTTGACGAGGTTGCTAGTCAGTTGCCCGCCGGTGGTGCAGTCGCCGAAAAGCTTGTCGCCGCTGGCGGATTTGATGATGCAGTAGCGCAGGCAAGTGGATTTATAAAACGCCATCAAGCTATTGATATTTGTCACCGCAGCAATGTGGCCCCCGAGTTTGTTGGTGGCGTCTTTCATCGAGTAAATCCAGATGCCTTTGCCGAGATTTTTCGGGTCGATGCCGCCGTCACGGATTTGCCCAAAACTCGATAATGCTAGCAGCATAATTATACTAACTAGCAGGTGGGTTCTTTTGCCGAGGGTGTAAATAAATTGCGTTAAAACACTACCTGCCCGGGTTGCCTCTGACTGGGAGAGAGAACGCCTCTGGAAGCATCGAAATTTAGAAAATAAGTTCATCGTTCAGGCCAATCGTTGAATTATTCAGATCGTAATCGTCCTGCTAAATTGCCGCGTGCGCATTCATCAGCCAGCGCAAATTATATCATAGTTATGACAGAACCATACGAGCCAGCCGCTCACGGTAAATGAGGGAATGGCGAGTCGGAGGCAAGGCCGTTTGGTAGCGAGCCTGGAGCAAAACAATGATTTCAATGTTGGACATTAGCGGGGGCGGTGACTTTCGGCGGATTGAAAAATAAGGCAAGTGCGACCGCCGCCGCCAGGCCGCAAATCATCGGCACCAGAAATAAACCGTGAAAATCCGTAAGGCCGTTATGCGTGAATATTTTCTGGCCAAGATAGGGACAGATAGTGTTCGCCAGCAGCGCGCCGACGCCAAGAATCATCACGTTGAACAAGCCCTGCGCGCTCGCCCGCGCGTCCTTGGGAAAATACGCATCAGCAAAAATATAAACTGTCGCAAAAAAGAACGCGTAACAGATGCCGTGCAGGATTTGCACCGCGATGATGAGCCACGGATGTTGGGGGAAAAACGCATAGACCGCAAATCGCGCCGCATGGCCAAGGATGCCCACGATCATCGTCGTGCGCCAACCGAGTTTCGCTAGGGTCGTGCCGAGCACGAACATCGTCAGAATTTCCGCGATTTGCCCCACGCTCATCACGGGCATGATCCAGTTGCCGGGAATACCCACGCCGCCCGCCAACTTGTCCGCGCCCAGAAACATTCCCGTCCAGTTAAAATAACAATTATGGACGAAGGAATCCACTAGCGTGACCAGCCACAACACCAGCACGAACGGATGTTTTAATAATTTCAACGCTTCGAGCCACGCCAGTTTTTCGGCTGCACCTTCGCCCGCTTTTTTCGGCGGCGTGTGCGGCAGCAGAAAACTGAACGCAGCCAGCGCGAGCGAGGCGAGGCCGGCTACGACAAACGTCCAAGCCGTTGCGGCTTTTAATTTATCTCCCGTCAATCCCGAGCCGAGCACCGCTCCCAGCCATTCCATAAAGCCGTGCGTATTCGCGGCGTGAACTTTATCCCAATCCACCAAAATAAACGTGAACGGCCATGCCGCCAGGATCCAGCCGATGGTCCCGCCCATGCGCACCAAGCCAAATTCTTTTTGCGAATCTTTCATGTGCGCGAACGCGATGGAGTTCACGATGGACATTGTCGGCACAAATAACAGGCAGTGCACCAGCATCAAGCCGAAGAAGGGCCAAAATAATTTTGTGAAGGCGAGTCCGAGCATCGCCAGTCCGCCCACGAGGTGGCTGAAGGCCAAGAATTTTTCGGCCGCGAAATTGCGATCACAAAACTGGTTGCTGAAAAACATCCCGACGATGGCGGCGATGGGAAACGCGTTAAGAATCCAAGACTGTTCGCCGGGCGAAAAACCGAGGCTCGGAAGATAGCCGAAGATAAGCGGCAGCCACGCGCCCCAGATAAAAAATTCCAGAGCCATCATCACAAACAGTTTGAATCGGTTAGTCATTTTAGTTTGTTTTCTTAAAGCCGCACCCGCGCTCCAGTGCGAACGGATTTCTCCTCCGCCTCGCAAATCTCCAACGCGGTCAATCCAGCTTCCGCCGAGACAACCGAAGTTTTTCTGCCACAGGACAGACAATCAATAAAATATTTCAATTCCGCAGCGTAACCATCGCCAGCGGCCAGTTTGACGATGCGAGTTTTTTTACCGACTGCGGAAATCTGCATCGCCGCCGCGCCGCGCGCAAAATCAAAATCAAGCGTGGCCTGCTCGCAATGCAGGGTAAAGGCCATGTTAAATCCCGTCGCCGCGAGCCAACTTCCTTCCGCGCAAACTACCGGGCCGCGCGGGAAAAAATATTGGGTCATGACGTGATCAATGTTGCCTTTACCATCCTGAACACCAGTGGAAAAAACCGCTTCGGGCCGACCAAAGAGGAAGTTCACAAAATCGGTATCGTGGATGTGCAGGTCATACAATGCGCCGCCGGCGTGGACCCCATTCTGGCCCCAGGCGGGTTTGGCCGAAAGGCGACGAAAATTCGCCGCCAAAACTTGGCCGTAAGTTTTTTCCGACACGATTTTTTTTAGATCCGCCCAGCCCGGCCAGAAGCGCATGCACATGGCGGGCATCAGAATCTTTTTGGTCTTCGCCAGCGCGGACAAAACTTTTTTGGCGCCGGCAGAATTTTGGGCGAGCGGCTTCTCGCAGAGCACATGTTTACCAGCTTTTAAGGCCGCAATCGCTTGCTCGGGATGAAATGCCGTGGGCGAACAAATGTCCACCACATCCACCCTCGGATCCCGCAGCAGCTCGGAAAAATCGCAGTAAGATTTTACGCCGGGACCCAGAACGAGGGCGGCGGTTTTTTGGATATTGCCGTTGACACCATTGACGAGGCCATTCCCAGACAAACGCGTCGGATCACACACCGCCACGATCCGGGCGCGCGACATTTTTTGATAGCAACGCAAGTGGGTCACGCCCATGAACCCGAGACCGACGACGGCGACGTTGATTTTTTTAGGCATCAGAAAAAAGTTTTTTCAACGAGCGTGCGCGCGGTGCGAATGTCCGCGACGCGGGTGCTGCCGTATTCGCGTTCGATGCACAAATTCACATTGAAGATGACGTGTTTGAACGTGGAGAAAAATGCGCGCCAGTCCACCTCGCCGGTGCCGACGGGAACTTCCTGGCCCCACGTGCCTGGAATGGTGGTGCGCTTGGCATCCTTGATATGAACCTGGCGAATCCACGGCGCGAGAATGTGCAAAGCCTTCACCGGATCGCCCTTGTCATACATGATCATATTCGCGGGATCGAAATTCACCCCGATGTTCGGGTGGTTCAACTTGTGCAATAAATCGGCCAGCTCCCGCGCCGTCTCCTGCCCCGTCTCCAGGCCGAGCAAAATATTTTGCACCATGAAAATATCTGCCACCTGATCCAGCCGGGCGCACATCTTGGCGAACGTCGGATGCGCTTCATCCGCCGGCAAAAATCCGGCATGAAACGTCACCAACTTCAGCCCCATTTTTTTAGCGATGGCGGCGCAAGCGTGGAGATTTTTTAGATTCTGCTCCCACCGCGCATCCGGCGCGATACCACCCGTGAGCCGGATGGATTCGAGCGTGGCGTAATCTTCTCCAATACAACCGACCATCCCCGAAACGATGGTGATGCCGTGCTCGCGGAAAATTTTTTCAGCATCGCCCCAAACTTTGGGCGATTCCCGCAACGGATCCAACGCGAGTTGCACGCGGCGGATGCCAGTGGCGTTTAATTTCTCAATCAAATCCTGCGGACTGGCGGGCTGTAATGACCAACTGCAAACTGCGATGCGTTCGTTGAGGGCGTGGTTCATGATTCAAAAATGAAAGCGCCCGCAGCATAGCGAGTTTGAAAAATCTGGCAAACCTGCGTTTTTAATTTTCGGGCGGACAAACATAATTTCACCCATGTTTTTATTGGGTTTCCACTCGTTTCAAAAGCTAAATTATCTGGCTTTTGTTCGGTTTTTGTAACATACAGTTGCGAATGAATCGTCCGCTCAACCCCGAATGGTGGCCGTTGCGACTGTTACGCAGCCATCCCGTGCGCGAAGTCTTCGCGTGCGGACGGCAGATCAATCCGCCGTTGTTCGGACACGTCGTGAACTTTCCGCGGCTGGAAATTCCTCTGCACGGCATTTACAAAAACCAGATCGAGCGCGGTGGAAAAATCTGTGAAGTCAGTCTGCGTCCCGGCACGGCACTTTTCGCCGGACCGAACTGTTGGAATCTGCCGGAGTGGCAACCGGGCCTCGAACTGCTCAGCGTCTTTTTTGGCCGCACGCAACTCGGCATCAGCCTGATTTCCGCCAGCTCAAAAAAATTCCCGAAGCTCGAGGCGAAAAAGTTTTCCCTCCCTTGCCCCGTCACCGGACCAATTCCGCACCTGCTCAACGCGCTGGATGAGTTAATGCAGACGGAAGACGACATCGCCGAGCCGCTCGCAGAATTGACCCGCGCCTTGATGCACTGCCTGGAAAATTTATTGCGGCAACCTGCCGCGCCCACGGCTGGCCGCGCGCAACTGTTGCTGGAAGACATCCGCGTTTTTTTGCAGAGCCACTATCAATACGAGATCACCCGCGACGCCGTGGCCACGCATTTCAACATCACGCCGAATCATCTTTCGCGGCTGTTCCAGACGCATGGCAAAGTGACGTTCAATTCCTATCTCACGCAAATCCGCATCGAACGCGCGAAATATCTGCTGCGGAATTATAACCTCAAGCTCGACGACATCGCCGTGCGCTGCGGCTATCACGACACGCCGTATTTCTGCCACGTCTTCAAAAAAATCACCAAGACCACGCCGGTGGGCTACCGCTTGAAAATCCGCCACGCGCGAAAGCATTAGGCACTTGGCGAAAGTGTTGGGTAAATTTTTGCGGGCACTCCCAGCAAGGTGCCGCCCTGATAAATTGTGGAATAATTTACTTCCACTGCGGACTGCTTGGGTGTCAAATCACTTGTGGCTATGAAAAATATATTCATCGTGGTTTTGCTCGCAGTCGTGGTTGCGCTTGGTGTGTTCGCGCAGCGGCAAGCGGGTAAATCGACGCAAATCCTGACCGAATTGCAACAGG
Source organism: Limisphaerales bacterium (assembly GCA_025362675.1). Lineage (GTDB taxonomy): Bacteria > Verrucomicrobiota > Verrucomicrobiia > Limisphaerales > UBA11358 > UBA11358. The sequence continues at coordinate 36,441 of JANYFN010000305.1, forward strand.
CCAAAACGGAACTCGCCACGGCGCAAAGTGAATTGAAGGCCAGCCGGGAGGCGATTGATACGGCGGAGAGCGTGCAGCGTAATTCCAAAGCGCTCCAAGCAACGTTGGTGCAGACGTCGCAGTTTGCCAAGGAAAAGGAAAAACAGGCGCAGCAGTTGCAGGAAAAACTTTCGGCAGTAAAGACTAATTCCAGTAATCCGATGGCGGGGATGGCGAAGATGTTTAATGATCCGAAGATGCGCGATATGATCAGGACGCAGCAAAAAGCCGTGATGGGGCCGATGATCGAGAAACAATATGGGGCGTTGATGAAGTCGTTGAATTTGTCAGAGGAGCAAAGCACGGGCTTAAAAAAATTGCTGACGGATAAAATGCTCGCGGGGGCGGATGTCGGCATGTCCATGATGGATGACAGCCTCGACGCGAAAGCGCGCGAGGAGTTGACCAAAAAAGTGCAGGCAGATCAGGTGGCTTACGACGCCCAAATCAAGGAAATGCTCGGCGACAACTACCCGGCGTATCAGTCGTATGAGAAGTCGGTGCCAGACCGGATGGTTTTGAGCCAGTTCGGAGATCAATTATCCGGTAATCTGGCCATGTCGGACGGTCAGCAGCAGCAAATGATAACGGCTTTGACGGATGCGCGAACGGGTTACAAGTGGACGACTGATTTCAGCAACCAGAAGGACTTGGGCAACGGAGATCTCAAAACCATGTTCACGGAAGAAAAATTAAATCAGTTCACGGTCGAAAAAGAAAAGTTCGACCAACAATTTCTCAGTCAGGCGCAAACGATTTTGTCCGCCGAACAGTTAAAAGAATTTGAGGCGTTCCAGAAATCGCAGCGCGACTTACAGCTGATGAGCTTGAAAATGGCGGCGCAAATGTTCGGATCAAAAAATCAATAAACGCATAAGCTCCGGTAACTTCCGAGCATCGCCACCATCGTAAATTTGGCGCGTTAGCTGGGGCGGCGAGGTTCAATCTGAAACATCTCAAATGATATAAATTCAACATCGCCACTAATTGACGGCGACGAAAGTTTTTATTACTCTGAGTTAAATTAGTGAAACAAGAAAAACAATTCAACGGCCGCACACTTCAGGAAGTGTCGCGCGATCACCGCGCCGCTGGATTTTTTCAACGCCGGTCACGCGTTGATTCGCAACTGCGTTAGGCACCAAAGAAATACAGTTTACCCAATAATAATCATCGCACTAAAACCCCTTAGGAATATCCCCTAGTAAATATGAACTCCAACAACCATCCCTCCGCCTACGGTTATCAACCCGACGGCCACGGTGACAACCGCAGCAACGAACGACCTTGGCAAGCGCCTCCAGAAGACACGCTCAAAACTGGCAGTGTCGAAGTTGAGCGCAAAACATTTATCCTCACCTTGAAGGAAAATCCGCGGGGCCGTTTCCTGCGGATCGTGGAGAGCAAAGGCGCTCACCGCGCCGCGATCATTATACCTTCCACCGGACTGAAGGAATTTCGTGATCTGCTCGCAGACATGATTGCGGAAGATGAGAAAGCTGCGAAGGCGGTCAAGCCGACGCCACCGGAACCGCCGGTAGTTTAATCACTTCCGCACGCAACCCTTCTGCCTCCCGCAAGTTGCTTGGAGGCCACCGGGCGCTGATGATCAGATCTCGAAACCTAGTTTCAAATCTGATCAAACAGCGCCCGGTGGCTTTTTAGCCGGTCAGATTTTTTCCGCCAATTCTTCCGCCGGATACGTCCAGATTTCAGCGAGCGTCGGGTGATAATGCGGCATGACCGCCAGTTCCCCCACGGTCATGCGTTTGGCCATCGCCGCGACCACTTCGTGAATAAGTTCGCCCCCGCTCGGGCCCACGCAGCTGCCGCCGATGATTTCGCCGGTCTGGGGATTCGCGAGCAGTTTCACCAAACCGTCCTTCGCCTCCATGATGAGCGATTTACCGTGATCGTTGAACGGATAGCTCGCCGCGATAAAGGGAATCTTTTTTGCCACAGCTTCCTTTTCCGTCAAGCCAACCGTGGCCACTTGCGGTTCCGTGAACACAACGGAGATGAGCAAACGATAATCCATTTTGCGCGGCGTTCGTGGCTTCAAGATATTATGGATCGCCGTCTCGCCCTGCTGAATGGCGATGTGGACAATCTCATGCGGCCCGCAGCAATCGCCGGCCGCAAAGATGTGCGGCGCGCTGGTCTGCATTTTCTCATTCGTCACCACCCTGCCCGCCTCCGTTTTTACGCCCGCATTGTCCAGCGCGAGCGAACCCGTATTCGGCGTGCGCCCCAAAGCAAACAGAATTTCCTCGGCGGCGACCGTGTGGCGTTGGCCAGTTTGCTCAAACGAAATCGTTTTCAATTTCCCTTTGCGCCCCGCGTCCACCAGCTTCGTGCCGGTGAAGACCTGAATTCCTTCGCGCTGAAAAACAGTTTTAATCGTCGCGCCAGCATCCGCATCAAATTCTTTCAGCAACTGTTCACTGCGCTGGATCAACGTCGTCTGCACGCCGAAACGCGCGAAGAATTGCGCGAACTCACACGCGATCGCGCCGCCGCCGAGAATGATCAGCGACTTGGGCAATCTCTGCAACGCCACCGCGTCATCGCTCGTGATGAAACCCGCGTCATTCAATTGGGGAAATGGCACCGGTGCCACGCGCGAACCAGTGGCGATGATGAAATATTTCGACGTCAGTTTTTTTCCATTGCTTAATTGCACCGTGTGCGCATCCAGAAAACGCGCGTTCGCGCGGATGAATTTGAAGCGGCCATCGTTCAATTGTTTTACGCGAAAATCGGCGAAGTCTTTGATCTGCTCATCCTTTCGCGCCATCACTTTGGCGAAATCAAAGGAAATTTTCCCGGCCCGCACGCCCCACGTCGCCGCGTGTTCCGCGAGATGTTTCACCTCCGCCGCGTAAAGCATCGCCTTCGTAGGCATACAACCGCGCAAGATGCAGAGGCCGCCGATTTCGCGACCGCCTTCGATCACAACGGTTTTCAACTTCGCCGCCGCCGCCGTCCGCGCCGCCGCGTAACCGCCGCTGCCCGCGCCAATGACCGCGACCTCAAAATCAAAACGTTTCATCCACTCAGAATGGGCGAGAACCGCCAAGCTGACAAGTTAGTTGCTAATTGGCATGGCCTTGGTTTCGTCCGTGTTCATATGTGCGATCCCTAGCCCACACAATCACACATCTTCTGTCCACACAACCGGGGCAAGGCCAGTTCCAGATATGTAAACGCTTGACTGGCCAGTCCATTATTCTTTTATTACTTTCACTCGTAAGGTTGGTGAGGTTAAAACAGCAAAATGTTTGCTGTCTAAGAATTTGTGCCCGTCTATCATTGCACTGAAATCTGGCACATCGTTAGTCGCCGGGACGTAAATCCGATAACGAACCTCCATGTCATAAACTCCCTTGTTCGTGATTACGAACATTTCATCAGGCCGGAAAAATCTGCGAAAATCTGCCATGTCTTCACTAACAAATGTCCCGTTGGATTCTGGAACTTGCAGCCGGTTTTTTGGCAGGATAGTTGGCTTGCCCATCGTTAAGCCTTTCTCGGTTTTTTGAACAATATGACCTTTTGCGTCAGTTAATTTTAATTCAAAAGATTGATTAGAAGGAAAAAATCGAAACCATACATAATTGGTATCCGTCCCAATAAGTGCACGCGAAATCATACTATCTGAATTGAACTGGGTTGCGGAATGCCCGCCGGCAGTTGCGTCCGTTAAATACAATATAAGTTTTGGAGCCATGGTAACGTAATTAGTTTCAGAAATGTGGTTGGATACTGTCTCAGCTTGACTACTCAAGCTTGCCATCATGATTATGGTTAGCAGGCGGTTAATAATTTTCATAGTTTTATGGCTTTTAGTTTTAGTTGCCATGGAGGACATGGCGGACTCCATACCAGAATGGAAAACTGTCATCACTAATGGAAGCGCTGGCTGGTGGGAGATTGGTGTGTTCCACGCCGCTCCACGGACAAGCCTGCCCATCCATGTGCCAGCCATTAGTTGCTATGGTGATGTAGATATTATCACCGCCGCTCGGCTGAAACCGTAAATAGTCCTTAAAGTCTGCCAACATAGCTGGGCATGGCGGATAAACCGTCTGTGTGCTGGGAGAATCAAGAAATCGTGTTGCGTGTGTCGAAGCAACATTAGCAAAATATTGTTTGGGTCCGTCAGGCCCATCGGCTTCGCCATATATTTCCGAATTCCCATCCAAAAAATCATTGCCGGACGTATCGTAGTTGCCGCCGTTGGCATTGATAAGCTGCGTTATCCCAAACAACCCGTCATACTTTGAATTTAATGTCACTCGCCAACTCAAGTTGGCTTGCAAGGTTGGATTATCCCAAGTGAAATAATTCAAAAGGTTTATAAAATTCGTAAATGTTGGCCGGTAGATGGTAAAATTTCCAATGCTCGCAATGCTGATATATTATCCATTTGTGAAATGCAGGTTCATGTTGACTCCGACTTTGCCGTTACTTCCGTTGACAAACCAGCATGAAGTCGCATTCGTATTATACAGCAGCCCATTGTTTACCTCATAAGAAGTCGGAGTTGGAGTTCCAAAAATTGGATGGCTTAGCAGTTTGTTCACAAACTTCTGCGGAAGCTGCCAGTTTCCCACCATATCTACAATTTGCGACATGGGCAGATTCGTCAATGCAAACGTCACCTTTTGCCCCACGCACACTTCCGGGATGTCCGTTTCTAGATTGGCGTTCGTCAGGCTGGTGGTGAGGTTGATGTTCACCTTATATTTGGTCGGCACCACCGTCGCGGAATAGTGCTGAAAGTAACCTGCTATCACCGTGACATCTTCGTTGGCATTATCGGGCAGCGTTCGCCAGACGATTCCATCCGCCCCAGGTCATATGTTCCCCACTTGCAGGTCAGTCATGATTATCGGTGTAATCTTGGAGTTGAGCCAAGGTAAGCCAAACGATGCGTCCTTTGGACTTGCTTCGTAGCTATTGGCATTGACCACCCGCAGGCTCAATAAATTACGGTTCCCGACTGTGGCTTTGCCGCCGGTGTATAGCTTCAAAGTCGTCCCAGCCGAAAGCCTGACTAAAAGTCGCGTGAAGCGATTACTGCTGTCGGGTGGCCGGTCATACCAAAAATTAGCGCTGCGTGCATAATAGTGGACCACGTTAACAATTCCGGGTCCCTGCGAAGATTTCGCCAAATCTTCTAAGGGTATTTTGGGAACGGAACGATGATATGGCGGGCCAGTAATGCCCAATGGATCCCAAATAAACGAATAGTTTGCGGTAGGAAGAGTTATGCCAGGATATGGGCTAAAGCGGACATCATCTTGGCCACGATAATTATTCTGCCAATTATTGTTGGCATCTACGAACAAAGACGCGTTATAAGTAATGGTTTGATCGTTAAAAATCAAAGAACTAGGATCTAATTCTGTCGGACTGGTCATTGTAATTTGATGGACTATTTGATCGGCTTCGTGGTGACTCACAATAACCGTGGGTGCCCGTTCTACCGTGTATAAGGCTTGCGCTGCTGGTGTCTGCGCCTGTGGCGTAAAACTAGACTGTAGGGTAGCCGGTGTCGTGGACACATTGAAGGTAGCCGTGCCGGTGCCGTAAATGGGAACTTTGTAGGCACTCCAAGTCCCGTTCCCGTTGTTGGTGCCTTGGACACCATTCACAAAAACACTGGCCGTCGGATCGCTGATGCGGCCACTGACATTGCCCGTGGGCTTCCATAAATCATCCCCCGTTGGCGCGGTGTCAATGGTTAAGGTCATGGTGCTGTCATTAACCGTAAAATTAGTCGTCGTCACGTTGCCAGCGGCATCTGTGGCTTGCACGCTAATGTGGTTAATCCCGTTCAACGGCACGTTCTCAATCCAGAAATCTCCGTTGCGTTCGACCAGACCGGCAACCGTGTTAGTCGTGCCATCGCCATGAACCACCGTGGCCACAATGCTCCCGGTCTCATCGCTCATCGTCCCGCGCAGCGTGGCATTCGTTCCGCTTACCACCATCCCGTCTAACGGCCATAGCATTTGCACCACCGGCAGGTTGGTCGCAGCCGAGTAATCCAACCGCACTAGGAAATTGGTAATGACAGTGTTCCCAAAATTATCGGTGGCGCGTAAAGTAATCAGGTTGCTGACGGCCGCCAAGGGCACATCGTAGGCTTGAAAAAAGTTGGTCGTGAAATCCTGCCGATTGTAGTCATAGACTCGATCAGTCACCGAACAGGGCTAGTTCGTGTAAACTCCGGTGGCATTGCTAATATCGTAGGACAGACTGGCGAGCTGTTTCGTGGCGTAGCCTTGCAATTGCAAATACGGCTTGCGGACGGTATAGGTTCCATCGTTACCAGCGGGGTTGGTTAGGCTTAACGTCACCGGCACCCGGTCGAGAACAATACTGCAACTATGCCACGTTTCGGTTGCCTCTGGAGCCGGGCCTTTCAAACCGATGGCCACTGAATACGCGCCGTCGGTTGCCCCTAAAGCAACAATCAAATTCGTGCCAGTCAACGGTAGCCAGTTAGTTGAAGTCAACGGCGGCAAGTTCGTGGGATTGTAAGTGCTGACTGAATTGCTTTGCACCAAGATTGAAACGTAGGCCGGATCACCGACAGTGATGGCCAGTTGGACGCTGGCTATTGGTGAGCTGACATAAAAATTGGTGGACGCAATGGAAAAGGCAATCACATTGGGATCGTTGGTCACGGTGGCGTTGCTGAAATTTGTATAGTCCGTAAGCAGCGCGTTGCCACTGGCATCCAGTTCCGTGCCGATATGGTGGAGGTTTTCGAACCAATGCCACTCCCACCAATCGGGCAAAGAGTCACCATCGCTATCTACGCCAGTCCAATCTTGCGCCCTTAAAAATAAATTAGGCCGGTCATAGGTTGGCACTGAAAAAGGCATCGCCACGCCGTTCGTCGGCTTCAAGTCGCGCTCCACATGCCAACCGCCCGGTAAATTCGTCGTGCTCCAAATGGCATAAACTTGATTCGTGGCGTGGTGCAGGTTCAAATACGCAAGGCCGTTAAACGCGTTGGTAATTTCCAACCAGAGCAAGCTGGTGTCAATCTGGTAGCTTGAATTACCCCCCAATACTTCCCCGGCGGCGGCGGGATCAAGCGAGGCGATCTTTGATCTGTGTTTCGTTGGGGCGTCGTAATTAAAACCTAAATCGTCGAGCAGATAGAAATCTTCCATGCGGCAAGCGCCTTCATGGTTGATGTTGCCGGGGAGTGGTGGCCATTCGGGATGTTGCAGCGAAAAATAACCGCCGAATTCATTCCAGCGGGGCAACTGCTCATAAGGAATCTGGGGGATGGCGGCCAGCACCTTGACAAAGTTATTTAAGTCCGTGTCGGAGAGTTTCCGCAATTCCGGCAAGTCGGTTACGGTCATCACCAGCGGGGACGCTTCTTCTTTCAGAAGCTCTCGCGCCGAGCTGGTGCGCGTGGTGGCCAATAATAGTAACGCCAAACTAAACCGCCCAATGATGTTTTTTGCTGAACTCATAATCCCTTTCCTTTTCCAATTTTCGCCCAACCTCATCCCGGAACTAAAGAGCGCGACTCAACGCGCCCTTCCTCGAGGCACCGCGAAGCGCCCATACAGATGACGCATCAAGCCGCGCCATCTGGCGCGCGCTTGAGCAATCTGTATGAGCTTGAAAATTCGCGGTTTTCGAGGAAGCCCCGTAGCTAAAGCTACGCAAATTTGTGGTTTTTGTTGTTTTTACATGAATGTCCTGTTGGACATGAAGGTTCTGCGCCTTTCGCCAGACGTTGCCAAGATATATTTGCAATTTCTGCGAATTGAGCGTCTTTTCCCGCCGGATTTTTGTTTTTGCTTCCAAGGAAAAAGTTTTTTCCTATTAGCTTTTTGAAAATACCGGAGGTTTTTTCATTTTCCTTCTAGGAGAAAACTTTTTTCCTCCGGTTTTTTCTTTTTTCCTCCGGTATTTTCATTTTCCTTTTAGGGATTTTCTTTTTTCCTCCGGTTTTTTTGATTTCCTTTTAGGAAAAAACTTTTTTCCTATTAACAATTCGTTTTTTCCTCCGG